>DAIRSD010000308.1:0-5819 GCA_036804625.1 Aureliella sp.
CCTGTGCGACATACGATTTGGCCTTGCATCACAGCCACGGGAGCGCGCACGCGAACTCCATCGTAGACACTCTTCTCCCAAACCGGCATGCCGGTTGAATCATCCAGTGCAATGAACTCGCCAGCATCGCTACAAACAAAGACTAATCCCTGTTGCTGGTCGACCAGTGGTCGAGAGGAAATGCTTTGAGTCATACGGTACCTCCATGCAATCGATCCGCGATCCTCTGGCGATATTTTGGTGACGACCCCTGACAAGTCGCCAATGTAAAACGCATCGGTACCGACCCCTGGGCTCGCCGCCAAGCCGCTACCGGTCTCGTAGCGGAAACTGATGCCAGGTCGCGAATCGGCCACAAAGACATTCAGCCAGCCATTGTCCGTGGAAACGGCCATGTAGGAACGATCTGGTAAGCTGGCTGGCGCAGCAACGGCGCGTCCCGTAAGTCGGAAATGGCAAGGCGGAATCGATTGACTTAGCCAAACCGCTGTTACGCCGCCACTATAGTCAAGGGCAAAAGCAAATGAATTTACCGTAGTAGAATTTTTGTCGTTGGGACTCTCGGGCACATCGACGTATTCGGCAACTCCAACGGCGTTGGAAGTTGCCGTTGGCAGATTCTGAACAGACAGTTGTTTTCCAGTAGTCCACTCCAGCAAGTACAATTGCTGACCCTGCACAACGACAACACCCTGCCTTGAAAGAGCAGCCGGATATGCTGGTGTGGATGCTGTACCGCAACTGGCTGTCCAAAACAGTCGCCCCGTTTCGGCATCATAACATTGCACCAATCCATCGCTGGTCGCACCAACTAAACGAATTTCTGGTATCGTCATCTCGATTACTTCAGGGGCTGCAGCTAGCTTCCATTTTTTTGTTGCCATTTCGACAGCCATCGCTTTGGCCTTCTGAATCCCAAGCGGTTGATTCTGTTCATCCAATTGATCGGCGGGGACACTCAACATCGTCCCTTGGGACTCGACCACCGCGACCTGTCTCGCAGCATCATTCGTGACCCAAAGATCGGTAGAAACAATGCCACGCCCGGCTAGCGGCAACTGAGCCTGAGCCACCCAGGCAGGCTCCAAGCCAATAGCTTGCGCGCTTCCCGGAGTGATTTGTCCATGCAGCGAACTGGCAAGATAGCAGCTCACCATAAGCGATAAGGTGTAAGACAATTTGCCCAAGATCATGGGATTCGTACTCTACAAAAAGGGGGGGTGATAGTAAAGTCACTGAAGAACACCCTAACCGCTGGTAGAAACCTCGGCAAGCCAGCAATATACCAATCGAATTATACTTTGACATACCTGTTTTGCGATAATTTGCTCCAAAATCGATCGAACATTGTCGATTTTACACAACGGCCATTGTTAAAATTAGAAAGTTGCCTATAACAATAGTGGAATTACGGTTCGGAGCAAACCAATTGCCTGCCAGATTGTTTGGTTAGGAGGAACGTGATGCGAACTACTCAAACAGAACATATCCGCCCGATCGACCAGTCGGTGATGGATCTGCTTAGGCAGCATCAGGGGATGACTGTTCAGGATTTGACGGACCTGCTTGAGGTGACTGCGACAGCGGTAAGGCAGCGACTGGATAGGCTAGTTGAAGTTGGCTTAATCGAGCGGAAAAAAGAGAGTGTTGGACGTGGGCGACCTCAGTTCCGTTATTTTTTGACAGCTTTGGGACTACGCTATTCTTCGGTCAGTTATGCCGATTTAGCAACGGCCTTATGGGCCGAGGTAATGGACCTGCCCAATCCACATCTGCGCAATCGCATTTTGCGTCGCGTGGCACGAAGGATGAGCCTGGAGTAGCTGGACAAGCTTCCGGAGGACGCTTCGATGGAAGCACGTCTAACGAATATGGCCAGCGGGGTGTCGCGACGCAAGGTTCCAGCTCATGTGGAAACTGCTGCTGAAGGGCCGGTGCTACAGGTGCTGGCATGTCCGTTTCCAGATCTAGCCGTAGACGGCAATCATCGACAGGTCTGTGAATTGGAACAAGAGATGCTCAGCGCCGCACTCGGGCAATCGGTTCAGTTGGAATGTTGCCGCTTGGATGGGCACGAGCATTGTCAGTTTCGTCCCGTTCCGGGTAGCCTTCCGATGGCTGTGTTAGACGAGGCCATTGTTGTGAATCCAAAAACGGAGAAGGTTTGAAGCGGATAGATCATTGCTCAAGCTGTTTGGCTTTGCAATTCGAGTTGCGTTAACAATGGGAAAATCACTTTTAGAGCGAAATCATTCAGGAAGAAAATCGAGATGGTGCATACGCTGAAGATTTGTAATCTACACGTTCAGGTTAATGGAAAGTCGATTCTACGCGGAGTCGATCTCGAGCTGAGGCATGGCCAAACCCATGCATTGATGGGGCCCAACGGTTCGGGAAAAAGCACGTTTGGCTTGGTCATTGCCGGTCATCCGGGGTACGAGGTCATCGAAGGTTCGATCATGTTGGATGAGCAGGACGTCTTGGCTATGGAGCCGGATCAGCGAGCACGAGCCGGTATCTTCATGGCCTTTCAACGACCCATCGCTATTCCCGGAGTCAAAATGGCTGACTTCTTGCGTCACGTCACCACCAATGTGCGGCGTCCGGATCGCAAGGAAGGTGAGGAACTGATTCCGATGCGGGAGTTCCGCAAGGAGCTAAAGTCCAAAATGGAACAGTTGAAAATGGATCTGGAATTTGCTAGACGCTACGTCAACGACGGTTTTTCCGGTGGTGAAATGAAGCGTTCTGAGATACTGCAAATGGCGATGCTGCAGCCGAAGTTCGCTATCCTGGATGAAACGGATAGCGGCTTGGATGCCGACGCAGTGCGTTTGGCCAGTGCCAGTATTGCAGAGATCGGTCGAGAAAAAATGGGACTGCTAATTATCACTCACCACGACAAGCTGCTGGAGCATAATCCGCCTGATTTTACGCATGTCATGCTGGGCGGACGTATAGTGGAAACCGGCGGGGTTGAACTAGCACAGGAGCTGCACGAGCAAGGCTATCAGCGAATTCGACAAGCCTACCCTGATGCGGATCGAGCCAATCAGGAAATGCTGAAAGTGGAAACGGCCGAAGTGGCCGTGTGAAGTGAAGTTTGTGAAGTCAAGTTACAACTATTGGAAATAGACTCTTACCTAGGATCGGGCAAATGGCTACTGAGGTGACGGCGGATTCGGTTGACACCATTGGAGATATCAATAAATACAATTTTCGAACTGAGTCGACTGCGGTTTTCAAGGCGAGAAAAGGCTTCGATCGCGAAATCGTGGCTCAGATTTCGGAAATGAAGAACGAACCCGACTGGACGCGACAGTTTCGATTAGACTCTCTGGATGTTCTTAATAGCAAGCCGATGCCCAAATGGGGTGGTGGCATCGATATCGACTTTCAAGACGTCTACTACTACCTGAAGCCGTCCAGTGGTCAGGAGCGTTCGTGGGATGACGTACCTACCGAAATCAAAGAGACCTTTGAGAAGTTGGGTATTCCGGAAGCGGAACGCAAATTCCTGGCAGGTGTGAAGGCTCAGTTCGAAAGTGAAGTGGTTTACGGATCTCTGAAAGAGGATCTGGCTAATCAGGGAGTGATCTTTCTGGATACCGATTCGGCGCTGCGCGATCACCCTGAACTGTTTCGTGAGTACTTTGGCACCATCATTCCACCTCACGACAATAAATTTGCTGCTTTAAACTCGGCCGTTTGGTCGGGTGGTTCTTTCATCTATGTACCACCAGGCGGCAAAATCGAGTTTCCCTTGCAGGCTTACTTCCGCATCAACGCGGAAAGCATGGGGCAGTTCGAACGCACCTTGATCATTGTTGACGAGGGTGCCTCGATTCACTATGTCGAGGGCTGTACAGCACCCATGTACAGTACCGAAAGCTTACACTCGGCCGTCGTAGAGATCATCTGCAAGCGAGGTAGCCGCTGTCGTTATACGACGATTCAAAACTGGGCAAACAACATCTACAATCTGGTAACTAAGCGGGCTGTCGCTTATGCCGACGCAACCATGGAATGGGTGGATGGAAATCTTGGCAGCAAGCTAACCATGAAGTACCCAGCCGTCTACATGATGGAACCAGGGGCACGTGGTGAAATTCTATCGATCGCTATTGCCAACGAAGGCCAACATCAGGAGGCAGGGGCCAAATTGGTTCATGCAGCACCCCACACGACTGGGCAGATCATCAGCAAATCGATCAGCAGAAATGGTGGTCGCAGCAGTTACCGAGGTCTGGTGCGAGTGGAGCGAGACGCCAAGCACAGCAAATGTAATGTCGTGTGAGATGCGCTGATTTTGGATCCCAAGAGCAGATCCGATACCTATCCGTACATCGAAATTATGGAGCAGAATGTAAGCGTAGGCCACGAGGCCAGCGTATCGCGAATTGGCGAGGAACAACTGTTCTATCTGATGAGTCGTGGGTTGAGCGAAGCGGAGGCCAGTACGATGATCGTCAATGGATTCATCGAGCCGTTGGTCAAAGAACTGCCGATGGAATACGCTATCGAAATGAATCGATTGATCCAACTTCAAATGGAAGGCTCGGTGGGCTAGGCCTCGTCTTCGCTGCAACTGGAATCAATCTACCTCCCATTCCCTGTTTTCTTGGATGTATTCAATCGATGACTTTAGCAGTAACCTCAGGATCTCGGACAATCAGTCAAGCGGGATTCGAACAATTTTTGGCTCAACGTAACGAACCGGACTGGCTAATTCAGTCCCGAAAATTGGCTTGGCAAAGCTACATGGATTCCCAATGGCCATCGCGATCCCAAGAGCAGTGGATGCGGAGCGACTTGCGTGGCTTCAAAGTCGATCGTTATATGCTGCCTGCTGGCGAGCGCCACGGTTCGTTGGAGTCCGCAGGAATCCCACAGTGGTTGGCCGAAGGCGTGGATCCGGCAGGCGTTTATCAATCGCTCGATGGCATGCCCGTTGCGTCTTGGACTGCTCCAGAATTTTCGGAGAAGGGAGTTTGGTTTGGCGACTTGAGTCTGGCTGCAGGACTGCATTCCGAGATAATTCAACGGTGCCTTCACCATCTTGTTGACTCGAACTTAGATCGATTTTCATCACTTCACTCGGCGGTTTGGTCCGGAGGGCAACTGTTGTATGTGCCGCGCGGGGGTCTAGGCGAAAAGCCGTTTCGAGTTGCTGCTGGAATGACTAGCGGAGCTACCGATACCGGACACACGTTGATAGTGATCGAAGAGGGTGCCGAAGCGACCTTTTTGTACGAATCCAACAGCGACTCGGCTAGCGCTGAAGGCATGCACTGTGGTGCTGTTGAGATTTTCGTAAGGCCGGGCGGTCATTTGCGGTATGTCAATCTCCAAGATTGGGGTCGCAAAGTATGGCACTTTGGTCATCATCGCGCGCAGGTGGATCGAGACGCCACGTTGCAGTGGACTGTGGCTGCATTAGGTAGCCGATTTTCTCAGGTGAGCCAGCAGGTTTCTTTGGTGGGTCAGGGAGCCTACTGTCAGGTAAATGGCGTGTTGTTTACTCAGGAGAAACAGCACCTAACCTACAATACCTTGCAGCACCATCAGAGTGCCTATTGTCGTAGTGACTTTTTGTACAAGTCGGCACTTCAGGATCAATCTCGCACTGTTTGGCGAGGCATGATTCAGGTGGATCCAGACGCGCAGAAAACCGATGGCTATCAGCGGAACGATAATCTGCTGCTGAGCGATCAAGCCCGAGCCGATTCGATACCTGGCTTGGAGATCCTTGCCGATGACGTTCGATGTACTCATGGTAGTACGTCAGGCAAAGTCGACGAAGAACTGATTTATTACGC
>DAIRSD010000309.1:0-5795 GCA_036804625.1 Aureliella sp.
GGCTTCAGATCTAAGCGTTGCCAACCGGTTACTTATCTCGCAAAATAAGGGCAGCAGCCATCGCGAAAGGCTGGATAGTTTCTATCGACAACAGGCAGACGACTACGACCATTTTCGTGATCGTCTCTTGCATGGTCGCCGTGAACTCTATCAATCCCTTCCAATCCCTGCTGGTGGACATTGGATCGAAATGGGAGGTGGCACCGGCCGTAATTTAGAGTATCTACAACAGAGGATCGATCAACTGGACCGCGTCAGCCTAGTAGATTTGTCCAATTCACTTCTGGGACAAGCCAAGCAACGACTGGTCAAGAACGGTTGGCGCAATGTACAAACCATTGAAGCTGATGCGACCAAGGTAGATCTACCGCTTGCCGACGTCGTTACATTTTCTTATTCGCTCACGATGATTCCTGATTGGTTTGCAGCCATTGATCACGCCATTCGACTTCTGAAGCCCAATGGTCTGCTGGCAGTCGTCGACTTCTACGTGGCTCGAAAATACCCAGAAGCTGGCTTCCATCAGCACGGATGGTTGAAACGGAATTTCTGGCCAGTTTGGTTCGCAAGCGACAACGTCTTTTTGAGCCAAGATCATCTGCCTTATCTTGCCAACAATTTAGAAACGGTCGGCAAGAGCGAATGCCTTGGGAAGATACCCTATCTTCCGGGACTACGAGTCCCCTACTACACGTTTATCGGAAGAAAGCTCGTTCGCTGATTTGATAGTCTCGACTTATCCTTCCCAGTTGATGTCTGGGCCGGAGTCGGACCTAGTCGTCACCTGACAGATCGGATTCGCCAATCGTCCTGAATCCCTTGGCATTTAGAACCTCCAGCGCCAACTCGGTGTTGTCCACCATAATAGCTACTGCGCCCTGAGATCCCCGAGGTAAAATCAACGGGTAGGCTTGTACAATGTTAATTTCCGCAGATAGTAATGCTGCGCAGATTTGCAGCAGTGGCTGCGAGTTATCGGGCAATTCTACCCCTATCAAATCGCTTTCGATAATTGCCAATCCGGCACGCTCCAAAATCTCTCGACCGCGTTCGGGCTGGCTGAGCAAGAATCTTGCAAACGAACATTCTGCCGAATCGTTCAGTGACAAGGCAACGATGCGGATGCCGGTTCCTTCGAATCTCCTTACAACTTCCAGAAGCTGCCCCACCCGATTTTCAAGAAACACAGTAAACTGACGAATCGTCGGATAATCTCTACCTCGTGCGGTAAGATACTCTGTGCTGGAACCCGCTCCGCTGCTCATTGCTTTTATTCCTCTGCGCTACTCGGCAATTACAGACCGCCTACCATCGCCCTACCCGACCGATGGGTAATTGGCAAAAGCCCAATTGCCGATGGAGACTAGTTATAACCCATTTCGGGTCTATTGACAAATACGGTCAATCTGTATCCTAGCCATCATCAATCCGTCGTGTTTTGACCGGTCAAAACCGAATTCAATCAGTAGTCCATCGTTGCCAAAGTAATACTCAACCTCTGGAGGAGACAACGGCCGTGCAACACTCCATCGATATTCGCGTTCAGTACCATGAAACCGACGGACAAGGACGCGTGCATCATGCTCAATACTTGTGTTACTTGGAGCGTGGGCGAGTCGAATTTTTGCGAAGTGTTGGCTATAGCTACCGAGAATTCGAGGAAAGCGGGCTAATGCTCGTGGTCAGTCAGTTGCAGATCCGATACCTTGGAGCGGCTTGCTTCGACGACCTGCTCCGCCTGACGACTACCGTGCAGCGAGCACGAGGAGTGCGCATTGATCACAGCTATCAACTTTCCAGAATCGACGAGACTGGTGGAATAGCCGAGAAGATCGTAGAGGCTGAAACGACCGTCGCTTGCATCGACCGTCAAGGAAAGGTCGCCCGATTACCCAGTTTTTTGCGCGACTTTGGCAGCGATTCGTAGTCTTCACGAACGGCGCGCTCTAGGGCAAACTATTAGCCGCTTGCAGCCTTACAGCCGCTTGTTCGGCTTGTTGCATGACTCGCAACATATTGCCACTCATGATCTTGTCGATGGACTGGGCGGTGTAGCCACGGTCCAGCAGCAATTGAGTGATAACAGGGTAACAGGACACGTCTTCCAAGCCTTTGGGCAACATGGGAACACCATCAAAATCGCTTCCAATTCCCACGTGATCGACACCAGCCACTTTTACTGCATGATCGATATGCTCTACCACATGGTACACCGTCCCCGGTTGAAGCGGGTTTTCCGCTCGGTAGCGAGCGCGCTCCTTGGCAATCGCTTCGGCATCGTCCGCATACTGCTGCTCCCAGACCTTCTCCAGTTCCAGCATCCGACTGGCGATGTTTGCCGATTCGGGAACGATAAATCCAGAGAAAAAATTGATCATCACGATGCCGCCGTTCTTTGGCAACTGCCTGAGAATCTGGTCCGGTACATTGCGAACATGATCCGCAACCGTTCGACAGGATGAATGCGAAAAAATTACAGGTGCTTGGCAGATATCCAGCGCAGCTTGCATTGTATCTGGAGCAACATGGGACAGATCGACAAGCATGCCCAAGCGATTCATCTCCAGTACAACCGCCTTGCCAAATTCGCTCAGCCCCTTGGTGCCCGTTTGATCGGTACAAGCGGCCGCCCAGTCCAGCGACTGGTTGTGAGTCAAAGTCATGTAACGCGCACCAAGATCAAATAACCGGCGAAGTTTCTCCAATGAGTTTTCGATTGAATGTCCACCTTCGACCCCAATCATCGATGCGATCTTGCCCGCTTTGCGAATTCGAATGATGTCCGCGTAATTTCGTGCAAGCTCAAAAGTCTCTGGATATTTTTGCATCATTGCGTGTACGATATCAATCTGTTCCAAGGTCATCTGATGCGCTTGCCCATCGCGGTCTGCGCTGGCAGGCACGTAAACTGACCAGAACTGTGCACCAACCCCTCCTTCTCGCAGTCGCTCGATATCGGTATGTAGTTGCGGTTGAGGCTGAGAAATATCAATTTTTTCTAACGATCGAGAGCCCTTACTGCGAATTTCCCATGGCAAGTCGTTGTGGCCGTCAAATACATAGGTTGCCTGATGAATTTGCTTTGCCTGCTGGTTGACAACGATTGGCAGCACATCCCTTACACCGCTTTCTTGGGCGTGAACCGCACCAATTATCAGAAAGTAGCTGTACGTAAGGATTGCGCCGACTTGATATCCAACCTTCACTTTAGCTCTTCGCACGCTCATCCCTCCATAACCAAAAAACGTATCATAACACAATCTGTCAGAGGCAGTCTGGCAAATAGCGACCTTTTCGGAAAGGTTGCCATGTTATAAAACGATTATGCAATCGACCATCCACCCTTAGGCTCCAGCCCCAAAACCAGGAATTCGCCATGACGCCTCAGCGCCCCAACCGTAATGAAGCTCGATCCAAGATTGTTGCCACGATTGGGCCCGCCTGCCGTTCTGCAGATTCACTGGCTGAACTGGTACAGCATGGCGTTGACATTTTTCGGATCAACGCGGCGCATGGAACTCAAGCCGACTTTGCCGAAATTTTGGAAATGATTCGACAAGCCAGGGAAATTACCGGCTTTCAAGTCGCCACGCTGCTGGACCTCTCTGGCCCCAAGATTCGTCTGGGACAACTGGCACAAGATCCACTGGAGGTTGCTCCAGACCAGGTCCTGACGTTTGTACGAGGTGGGCAAGTTTCGCAGCCCAATCAGATGTGCAGTAATTATGAGCATCTGGTAGATGACGTGACTGTGGGGGATTCGATCATGTTGGCCGACGGTATCATCGCTCTGCAGGTGACAAGCAAGAGCGCAGATAGCTTCGATTGCAAAGTGCTGACGGCGGGCACGATTCGCAGTCGTCAAGGTATCAACTTGCCCGGATCGACGCTGAGCGTTAGTGCCATGTTGCCGCAAGATGTACAAAACGCGATTTGGGCCGCCGAAAATGAGATCGACTTTCTGAGCCTTAGCTTTGTGCGCAGCCCTCAAGATGTCCTGTCGCTCAAGAACCTGGTAGCTTCACTGAACTCCAAAGCCCTTGTCATCGCCAAGATCGAAAAACGCGAAGCATTGAAACACTTGGAAGAGATTGTCGATGCCGCCGATGGCATCATGGTTGCTCGTGGCGACCTGGGCGTGGAGATCGACGTGTCTGAAACCCCCGTGGCACAAAAACGGATCATTGAAGTCTGTCGCGCTAAGTTAAAACCCGTGATTGTGGCGACTCAAATGCTGGAGAGCATGCACGAAAATAGAAGGCCTACTCGCGCTGAAGCCAGCGACGTTGCCAATGCCATCTTGGACGGAGCCGATGCTTGCATGCTGAGCGGCGAAACGGCAATCGGCAAGTACCCGGTCCAGGCAGTCGATATGATGAACCGAATCATGCTACACACCGAACAAATGTTGAAAGGGCGTACCCATTCGCTTCCGAACTCTGGTACTCGAATTGAACAGTCTGACCCGGTGACCATTTCCGTCATCTACCGCGCTACGGATATCGCAGATGATATTGGGGCCAAATTAGTGGTGGTGGCTACCAAGAGTGGCAATACGGCCTGGGTTCGAGCAAAACAGCGCAGCTATACGCACACTTTGGGCGTCAGCGATAATCTGGCCACCCTGCGTCGCATGTGCCTGTTCTGGGGTATCATGCCGCTTTCTGTCCAGACAACGACCAATCCGCGAACGTTGATCGAGCAGGTACTCCACTGGGGAAAGAGTTCCAGTTTCTTGTCCAGCGGTGATCGAGTAGTTGTTGTAAGTAGCGCAGAAATGATGGACAAGGCCCACAACCTACTTGTGGTCTACGAAGTTTGACCCACTTCCTTCTGCTGCGGGAGTTTTTGTCGCTAATACGTCATTAAAAAAGGACCCGCTGGGAAGTAACTGGTCCAATTTCCGGCAAGCAACCTCATGCGGGTCCTCTGATCATGAAAGACGCTCTATTCGGGCTAGTTTAGCCCCGCATTGTCTACCCTGTGAAGGCAGACTGCGCGCTAAGATCATGGCTGACCTTTTGAAGTCAGGCTTTGTCAATCAACTAATCTTTGGAATGTCCAATTTCGTGGACAAAATCTTAAGGATTGGCGTCCTGCAGTGGCCGATGCAGGACGCCAGGGCACCTCAATCTCTCGTCGCCGCAAGCTTCAGTGTCGTCAACTCCGAAGCTATCAGCAACTCCACTTTTTGAGATCCAGGAGGATCTTGGTGGCGACCTAGCTCCGCAACGGGCCTTGGTGGCTTGCCACTAATCTTCTTATCCACTGCAGATCGCGTGCCAAAGCCGAAGCAATGGCATATGACGCTAGAAATGGTGATTATAGCGTTAAAATGCAATGCCTGGGAGGTATGGGTTGCTGATTTCGAGTGGTGGTCGACAAATCTGTTTTGTAATTATTACAATTTTGAACGGTTTCTACCAAAGATCAGGAGCCTCTTCGGAATAATCCCGATAAGAATCGACGAAATTGGCTCAGTAAGCTCAAATGAGCGATCGTCGGAATTCGTCGTTGGTACTACCAAATCCAGCGCGGGATCTGAATTCCGAAAGGCAACTGGATAGAACGTAATGTCGGCCACTCAGACTCAAACCACACCACAGACGAACGCCTATTCGCTGATGTCCCCTCGTTTCTGGCATGGCATGCGAGCGGTTGTTTGGTGGCGCTTGGTGGCTCGCAATCATTTCCGCATTGCACCGCACCGAGCCCATTTGGCTTTGGGCGTGTCGTCGATTTGCCCGGCCAACGATGTCTTTGCCGGCATTCAGCGACTGTTCTACGAGAGTCAG
>DAIRSD010000310.1:0-5791 GCA_036804625.1 Aureliella sp.
TTACCTTTTGGACGGCAGCGGTTTGAGTAAGAACGGTGTTGGAGTGGGTTTAAGTTCAAGTTTAAGTTTAAGTTCAAACTTAAATTAAACTTAAACTATTGCTTAGCGACGCCTAATTTCGTGAACGGTTACCAAATTTTGACCATGAATGCATAGCTAACGCTTATTCGCTATAGTCGAAAAACGCCGTGTAGACTATGCTTTGTCGTCTCGAATAAAACGTGGAACCAAGAACCGCTGGAACTACTTATTGTACAAGGGCACTGCTTTAACGATTACTCTGTGATGATTGACCTGAACTTAGCCCACTCCGCCCGTCGGCCTAGCGTACACCAATTTGCCGAAGTTGAGAGTTTTCGGCGTCGGCTGCGCTTGGACCCTGCTCAAATTCGCAAATTCCGGTATCGGCTGTATCAGCAACATCGGCCTCTTGAAGACGCTTTGTCTGCCCTTGGAGCAGATGCTGCGGATGTTGCTGGTAGGGACTTCGACTTGCAAGTGCTAAAGGTCGTCAAGCGCAAGGACTCACAGGTCGATCCTTCGGTCAAACTGATTCTGGAGACTCACGATGGGCATTTAGTCGAGACCGTACTGATTCGCGCTGGACCGTCACGCACCGCTGTTTGTGTTTCAACGCAAGTGGGCTGCCAAGCGGGCTGTCCTTTTTGCGCTACCGCACGGATGGGCCTGCACCGAAATCTGACTTCTGCCGAAATTTTGCAACAGGTCCTGTTGGCAGCTCAGATCACACGAGTCGACGACAGACGCTTGAGAAACATAGTGTTTATGGGAATGGGAGAACCGCTGCATAACGAAGCGGAACTATATGCAGCGATACGGTTTCTTACCGACTCGCAAGCGTTTAACATTCCCGCTCGGCGAATCAGCGTATCAACGGTTGGCGTGCCTGAGGCCATGCGTCGTTTGATCGATACCTTTCCCGGGATTCAAATGGCTTTAAGCCTGCACAGTGCGCGACCGGAACTGCGTGCCAAGCTGGTTCCCTGGGCGCGCAAATATTCGTGGCAAGAGACTCAGGATGCGCTGCGCTACGTGGCGACTAGTCCCAAAACCCATCGGCATCAAGGACCGGTCATGATCGAACATATCATGATCGATGGCGTAAACGATCAAAACGAAGACGCGGATGCATTGGTCGAATATTTGCAAGGTATGTACGTGATGATCAATCTGATCCCCTACAATCCGACCGACTTTGTGCAGAACTGGCAACCCACGCCGCGCGATCGGCGCGGCGATTTTGCCAAGAGGCTCCGGGAAGCAGGCATCTTCACAACCATTCGATACTCGATGGGTTCGGATGTTCAAGCGGCCTGTGGCCAATTGGTGCAGCAGGTGCAACGATAATTCTCTATGTTTGACCGAGCTACCGTAGTTCGTTCGCTGGTAACCGTTTATGCAGTGTTGTAGGGGGGGACAAGCGGGGATGGTGAAAAGAGTTATTCAACTTGGCATTTTGCCGATATTGAACTAGCTGATTTCCCTAAAACTCTTTTCCCGCGCCGGCCCACCACGGGTCGTGAACGGTTGAGTTTGCTTTTTTCTAATCTTTGAATAGGATCTAACCTTTCTTCCCAGCCGTGTCGCTGGACAAATATAACTATTTTTGACACTTCTCGCTGATCACCACCACCAAGTGCTGCCAAAAGTCTGGAATGACTGCATTATCGTACTCATCCTCGGCATTTGCGGTACTCGTACTCGTACTCAGCCTTGGCGGTACTCGTACTCGAAACCGTTGGGGCTTTCGAGCAGGAGTAGGAGTAGGAGTACGAGTAGGAGTACGAGTAGGAGTACGAGTAGGAGTACGATTTTGCTGTTAGCTGTGGTGGTGATCCGCGAGAAGTGTCCTATTTTTGGAGAGATGAAACATGAGTGCTGAGATGTTGGCCCGCAATTTGGGCATTGAGTTCCCTGCGCAGAAGCCTGGCTACTTGAACATGTGCATCAAGTCGGGCAATTTGCTGATTACGTCGGGGCATGTCAGCGAGACCAAGGGCATCTTGGGCAAAGACCTGACTGTCGAACAAGGTTATCAGGCCGCTAAGCAATGCGCTGTCAAGATCCTGCAATCGGTACACCATCTTCACGGAACGCTGGACGGACTTCGAGTGCTAAAACTTTTGGGCTGCGTTTACTCGTCGCCAGACTTCACAGATCAGCATCTGGTGATCAATGGTGCATCAGATCTAATTCATCAGATCTTTGGAAAAGACGGCGATGGCTATCACGCTCGAAGCGCCCTTGGATTTGCCGCCCTTCCTACTGGAGCGGCCGTTGAAATCGAAGCGATTTTTGAAATCAAGTAATAGACATCTCCTGATCGGACTAAGTCTTTAGGGTTTGTCTTTGGGGGAAGTGGGGAGCATCACATGTCGCAATTGTTAGAAGTCATCGAACGTTCGGAGGGGCTGGTCGAAGTTCAGTTGAATCGCGCGGACAAGCGAAATGCGTTGAGCTTTGATCTACTGCGTCAGATTTTACAGGCAGGCAGGTCGCTTCGGCGTCGACGCGACGTTCGCGCGGTTTTGTTAACCGGAGCTGGCTCTTCTTTTTGCGCAGGAATCGACCTGGTCGATCTGCGTAATCCCAAAAACAAGATGACCGCTCTGATGGCGCTGCTAAGCCCCCGGGCGAACATGTTTCAGAAGGTATTTTTGTGTTGGCGCGATCTGCCGTTTCCAGTGATCGCAGTTTTGCACGGACACTGCCTGGGGGCTGGCATGCAGTTGGCGTTGGGGGCTGACTTTCGCGTGGCGACTCCCGATTGCCAATTGTCCATCATGGAGGCTAAGTGGGGCTTATTGCCGGATATGGGAGCGTCGGTTACTTTGCGTGGCCTAGTGGGGCTGGATCGCGCCAAAGAACTTACAATGACGGCTCGGATTCTATCCGGCGCCGAAGCGCATCAGCTAGGATTGGTCAGCCACGTTTCGGAGCAGCCTTACCAGCGCGCTGTCCAGTTGGTGGAAGAGATATCGCAACGATCGCCAGATTCTGTGGCAGGAATCAAGCAATTGTTCAATGCGATGATTTCCAAGTCCGAGTATCGCACTTTGGCTTTGGAGAGGAAGTGGCAATTGCGACTGCTGCGAGGTAAGAATTTTCCCAAAGCTGCCAAGCGCGATAAAGACCCATCGATCCCCTATGAACCCAGGCAGTGGGGCTGATGAAACTCAAATCATTGCCCGGCGATTTTCAAGTGACCGAGCTGAGCCGCGTGACGGCCAGCGGTGGTCCGTTTGCGCTTTATCAACTGGACAAGGAGTCGCTGGGAACCCCCGAAGCCATTCATGCTATCTTGCAACACTGGAACCTACCTAGGCACCGCATCAGCTATGGCGGCATGAAGGATCGCCACGCTCAGACAACTCAGTGGATCACGATCCAAAACGGCCCACGCCATGACCTGCGCGAGCGATCCTTTCAGTTGCTCTACCAAGGACAAACGGGTCGAGCTTTCACGCCGCACGACATTTCGGGCAATCGGTTTGCCGTCAGGCTACGGGGCATAGAACCCAGCGCGCGGCCCAATTTGGATCTTCGTTTGCAATTGATCCGTTCGGCTGGCGTGGTCAACTACTTTGATGACCAACGTTTCGGCTCGTTGGGACAGTCCGGTCGGTTTATCGCCCAGCCGTGGTGTCGCGGCCAGTACGAACAAGCGCTTTATCTAGCTTTGGCGGAATCCAATTCTCACGATCGACAACGAGAGCGCCAACAGAAAGAGATCTTGCGTGAGTGCTGGGGCAAGTGGGACCTGTGCAAACAGCGGTTGGATCGATCGCATCGACGAAGCATCGTCACTTATCTGGTCGATCATCCTCAGGATTTCAAGCGTGCCATCGCATTGCTGCGCAGCGATTTGCGCAGCATCTACGTGGCAGCATTTCAAAGTGGCTTGTGGAATCGGTGGCTCAGTCGAATTATCCAGCAGAGGTTTGGAAGTTCTGTTTGGCACCTTCCCTCGCTGCTTGGGCCACTTGCCGTTCCACAGTTCGATTCGGCATCGGAGCAGCAGGTTAATTGGATGCGAAGCTTGCGTTTGCCACTGCCGTCAGCTCGGCAGCATGAGTGGCCTGCAGAAGAAACGCCTCTGCTGGATGAAATTTTGCAGCAGTACGATCTCCAACGTCGTGAAATTCGGCTAAAATACCCTAGGGATACATTTTTCTCGAAAGGCGTTCGCTCCGGCTGGTTATGTCCAAGTCAACTACGGTTTGAATGGCAACCCGACGATGCGCATGCGGGTAAGCAAGCATTGCTGTTGAGCTTTGAACTGCCGCCTGGATCTTATGCAACGATGATCATCAAAATGCTACAATCCTAGCTTCATGGAAGGCAAACCGCCTGATGAAAAGCCGCTGGTTGCTATTGTCTTCTTTCATCGTTGCGACACTTGCTCTGGGTCTCTGGATGCTACCGATCTTGGCTGGCAGCAACTGGGTCTACCAACCACTGGTCAATCGACTGGCTGATCAGCGGTTTCGGCTGACCATCCAAAAGGCTCAGTTGGGTTGGTTCACGCCCATCAGTATAGACGGCATTGTGTTGTCCGCAATCGATTCGGATGAGAGCGATTCCAAGACAGCAGAGCTAGTCAAGATTCAGTCGGTTCGTTGCCAGCGAAGTCTGCTAGGCTTCTTGTGGCATTTCCGGGATCTTGGAAGGATCGACGTCAATCAGCCCAATGTGAATTTCCAGTTGCTGGAAGACGGAAGCAATCTACAACGGATAATCGACACAGTCCGATCCGTTCCACCGAATGCGGGCACAAATTCGCCTAGCGATGCGGAGGCAGCAGACACCCGCAAAACTGCTAACACACCCAGACTGGATGTTAGCTTGCACGTAAGCGGTTTGCATGTGACACTGCAGGAGCCATCGAGTGCTGAACCGGTTGTTGTGGTACCCGCATTTGACTTGGACTTAAGCTATCAGTCACTGGGGGTTCCATCGCAGGTAGTTGTGGAACCTGCTAAGGTTTTGAAGCAGGTAGAAATTACTAGTCGATTGATCAGCCTGGGGCTTGCGCGAGCGGTTCCCCTGCTGGCTCAGTCGACTGAGTTTGACGGACAGGTCACGCTGGAAACCGATCGGATAACGATTCCGCTGGACAATCCACATTTAGCATTAGGAAGTGCGCGACTAACGATGCACCAGGTGCGCGCGATCCCGACCGCCCAAGTCATTGTTGGCGCCCTGGATCTGATGGGAAGATTGTTCAAAACTCAGGTGCCTCATGAGTTCGTTTTTGTGGATGGCTCAGTAGTGAACGTTCGAGCTGACAGCGGTGTGATTCACCATGATGGCGTTCGAGCGGGACTACCAAAGGTCGATCAGCGACTACAGATCGCCACGGAGGGTAATGTAGGGCTACTGGATCGCAAATTGGAATTGAATATCGAAATACCGGTGCCGGTCGAGCAGTTAGCACGGCGGCAGTCGGTTAGACAATTGGGTGTTCCCAGCATGACTTTGCCAGTGCGAGGCACTCTGGACAAGCCGGAGTTGGACTGGAATACACTTCGGCAAGATTCGTCCGGACTTTTGGCAACAATATCTGATGCACTTGGCGAAGAAGCGCCATTGGCTGCCAGCGCGGTTGATGTTTTGAGTCGATTGGCGGATGGTCAGACCGATCAGACAGTGCAGGCAGGTGTCGAAATTCTTCAGCAGCTCATGCAGCGTCGAAAACAGAACCGGCGAGCCCAACAGGAAAACAGCTCAACCGCTCCCGCGCCCCCGCCCGAAGAACGCCAGCCTGGAC
>DAIRSD010000311.1:0-1525 GCA_036804625.1 Aureliella sp.
CTTGGCTTGATGTCTAATCGTCAAGATGCCATTAACGAAATAGCTGCATACGCCCAGCGACATCAGATCGAATTCCCCATCTTGAAGGACACTGGCAACGCAGTTGCGGACCAATTCGGCGCAGTTCGTACTCCAGAAGTGTTTGTTTTGGATAAGCAACGAGTCATACGATACCGAGGCAGAATCGATGATCAATACGGTTTTCGTGATAGTGTGGGATACCAGCGCCCCGAGCCGACTCGACACGATTTGCAAGAAGCTATCAACGAGGTATTGGCAGGCCTACCGGTCACTCTGGCTGAAACGAAGGCCATCGGTTGCCATATTGGTCGTGTGCGAGAAGCAAATGAAACCTCCGAAGTTACTTACAGCAATCAGATTGCGAGGATTTTCCAAAAGAACTGTGTCGAATGCCATCGAGCAGGGCGCATCGGTCCCTTCGAGATGAACAGTTACGAAGAGGTGGCCGGGTGGGGCGAGATGATTCGAGAAGTAGTCGATGCGGGAAGAATGCCGCCGTGGCATGCGAATCCAAACCACGGTGAATTTCTGAATGACAGCCGTTTGAGTGAACAAGAAAAGCAATTGATTGCCACTTGGGTCGAAAATGGTTGCCCCGAAGGTGATCCAGCCGATCTACCCGCTCCACAATCCTTTGTCGAAGGTTGGAGTATAGGCCAGCCCGATCAGGTGATTTACATGAGCGAAGATCCGGTGGACGTTCCGGCTGAGGGAGTCATCGATTACTACCATTTTTTGGTGGATCCCGGTTGGACTGAAGACAAGTGGATCATGGCCGCCGAAGCCAAGCCTAGCAGCCTGGAAACGGTGCATCATATCCTTGTTTTCGTACAACCACCTGGATCCGGTGGATTTGGTCCTGGCTCGGGTAGCGGCCGTCGCGGCAGACCAGATGGTCAACGCAGTGAAGCCAGTGTTCAAAGCGACGATCGGCCCAACGGAACCGATGAACGTACTGGTGCCGATGATCGGCGCCAGCGTCGTGGTAGGTTTGGTGGTGAGGGTGGCCGACGAGGCCCCAGCGAGGGATCTAGCATTGGCGGAGGCAACCTGATTGCGGGCTACGCGCCAGGTGCGAATCCTCTATTTGCCTCAGATAGTACGACTGCCATGCACGTAAAAGCTGGCTCGAAGCTTCTTTTCCAACTGCACTACACTCCCAACGGAACACCTCAAAAAGATCGCAGCTACCTAGGCCTAGTGTTTGCAGATCCAGAAAAGGTTAAGTTCGTTGCGCGCAGCGAATCGGCGATCAATCCGTTTTTCTCGATTCCACCGGGTGCCGACAACCATCAGGTAACTGCCGAGTCCACTTTTCAGGCTGACACAACTCTGGTCAATTTCACACCTCACATGCATACTCGCGGCAAATCATTCCGCTACGATGTGACCTATCCGGACGGTCGGCAAGAAACGCTGCTGGATGTTCCGGCTTATGACTTCAACTGGCAGACTACTTACGTGCTGAACGCACCTAAGTTGATACCCAAAGGAACGAAGTTGG
>DAIRSD010000311.1:1535-5749 GCA_036804625.1 Aureliella sp.
AAAAATCTTTCAAACCCCGATCCCACTGTAACTGTCAGTTGGGGCGAGCAAACGTTTGAGGAGATGATGATCGGATTTTATGTGGCCACTTATCCGAAAGGCCAAGTGCCCGAATTACCCTCTGGAGGCGGTTTCGGAGCACCACCAGAGCCAGAGGATATCTTTAAGGCATTGGATCAAAATGGCGACGGCAAGTTGGTTCAGGAGGAAATGCCAGAGCGCATGGCACAGCGTTTCAAGTTAATCGACATGAACAAAGACGGTGCCGTAACTCTGGACGAGTTGACCACTGTCATGAAATTGTTTTCTGGTGGTCCTCCCGGTGGTCGACGGCAATAAATATCTTCAAATTTATCATGGCTGATTGTTGCAATTGGGATTATCGATCTGAAGCGCGGCACACTCCCATGAACGTTCTATAGTACACAAGGACCGACCGATGACAGCAATACGTACCAACACAACCGCCTCGATCACTTACGCCAAGCAGATTTTGGCTGATATTGACGACGCAAGCATGTGCCAGCAACCGGCGGGACTGAATCATCCCGCCTGGTTGTTAGTTCACCTCTCAACGGCAGCAGACTACGCTGCAAAACTACTGGGAGGCGCCGGGGTGTGCCCCAAGAGCTGGAGCGCTATGGGAGACACCAAAAGGCCGCTCTCCCAGACCCGCGCCGACTACCCCTCCAAAACTGAACTTTTGGAGACATTTGAGAGGTCCTTTCAAAACGCCGCCGATCTTTATGAGAAAGCCAGTGACGAGGATTTGAACAAACCGCAGAAGCTAGGATTTTTTGAAACGGAATTGCCAACGGTAGGCGACATGGCCACCTTTCTAATTCTGGTTCACACTTCACTTCATTTAGGGCAGTTGTCTGCCTGGCGGCGAGCCACCGGGAAGGCGCCTTTGTTTTAGCCGTGCCAACCAATGCCGGAGGGCTTTTTCTCGCAATGGAATTGACCTACGATCGGACGTAGTGGAACTGGCCAGAGTTCCGATGTCTAATCTAGCAATTGGATCTCTGGTTTGAGGATCTCTGGTTTGAGGATCTCTGGCGAGATCCACTACAGTTTAATGGGCTGGCTCACGGCAGTTGCCAATTGTGATCCGATTCTTGGTTACTCTAGTTTTTGTGGAACAAGCCCTTGACTAGCTTTGGATGAGCTTCTTATCTCGTTGCTGCAACAACTGAGCAGCAATACTGATGGCTATTTCTGAGGGAGTGTTGTTCCCAATAGGTAGTCCGATTGGACAATAAAAGGACTCAATTTTCTCTGGTGTCAAACCTTGCCAACTTAGGTCGCGACGTAAGACACTCGCCTTTTGCGGACTACCAATAACGCCAAGATACGGTGCATTGCGACTGCGAAGAATCTCCACCAAAACCGGTAGGTCGGTGGCATGCCCCTTACTCATTAAAACAAAGTAGGCATTTCCTGGTTGAATACCTACAAGCTCGCTTGGGTTGTCAGCACAGATCTTCTTCAACTTGCTATCGTCGGGCAATTTCCCTAACCAGTCGGATCGCGTGTCGATGCAGGTGATCAGACAATCCAGGTTTAGCAGTAATCGAACTAACGCTTGGGCGATATGACCGGCTCCAAAAATCACAATCGGCCAAGCTGCCTGGGCATATACATCAAAAAACAGCTTAACTTCGCCGCCGCACGTCATGCCGATGTCGGTTTGCAGATTCCAGGTCACTAGTTCAGCATGTTGCTTCTCATTAGCGAGCAACTCTAAGGCATACTCAATGGCAGCAGCTTCAATCTTGCCTCCACCCACGGTTCCGCCTTCGATACCTGAACGAGTCACCACCGCCTTAGCTCCAATGACCTGTGGCGCACTACCTCGAATGTTGACCAACGTGACCGTTACAAACGATTCGCCTTGGTCAAGCAGCTTTTGCACAAGTCGATGATGGTCTACGATATTGTGTGTCATGATAGGCTAGTTGCGATTCATCAAAATGGTCATGGAAAGCGGGACTCTAGCCACCAAGTCTGAACTCGGCACGGTTACACCTAAAGGATACAGATCTGTGAACCCATGTTATGCGATCATTCCTGCGGCGGGTAGCAGTCGTAGGATGGGACAACACAAATTGTTGTTACCGTGGCCTGGAGGTGGTCAACAACCGGGCATAAGTACTAATGACTTAGGTCCAAGCACAAATCACTCAGTACCGAGTACAAGATACTCAGGCCCCGAAACTCAGACCGCTTTCGCTTCACGTACGGTCATTGATCGTGTCCTGGAATCTTGGACAACCAGTTGCGTGGCCGAGACGTTCATCGTGGTGCGCAGCGACGACTTGGCACTTTGCGAAGCATGCCGACGCTGGCCGGTCACCATTGTTTATCCGGATAAACCTACCCGGGACATGAAGGAATCGATCTGTATCGGATTAAAAGCTCTGATCGACCGACATGTTATCGATCCAGGCGCAGGCTGTTTCATCGCTCCTGCGGACCTACCCACGTTGAGCAGTCGAGTGATCAATTGCCTGATCGAAGCACGATCCGATATTCGATCCATCCGCCTGCCGCGATTTGGTACGACGCTGGAAACTTCAATCTCCGGTCATCCGGCGCTGGTGCCGTGGGAGTGGATGGGTGAGATCTTTTCGCTGGAGCCCCAGCACGGGGTCGACGTGCTCATCAAGCGGCACGCTCAGGAATACGTACTATTTCCACAGGAATTGGCGGTATCAGATATCGACACGTTAGCCGATTACCAATCGGCTTATGCTCGCGCCACGCGGAATCCAAAGCGGGATTCGTGATGCTCCCAGATTTGTGAAAACGCCATGCTTCTCGGTACACGCTGCCATTGCACAAGAATTCCCGTATAATGAGACTTTGAAATCCTTTTCGTTCTCGTGGATGTGCTGCAAACAATAGGAATCGATTCATGATTAGAATCAAGGTCAACGGAACAAATTATGATTTGGCCGACGTGCCCGAGGATACGCCACTGCTGTGGGTATTGCGGGATAATCTTGGGCTGACCGGAACGAAATATGGTTGTGGCGTTTCGGAATGCGGCGCATGTACAGTCCACTTGGACGGTAAAGCGGTTCAGTCCTGCGTGACAGCACTGAGCGAAGTTGGCGAAAGCGAAGTCACCACCATTGAAGGGCTCTCCGCCGACGGCTCGCACCCGGTGCAAAAAGCTTGGAGGCAGCAGAATGTATCGCAATGCGGATATTGCCAAGTTGGCCAGATGATGATGGCCGCTGCCATGTTAAATTCCAACAACGATCCGACTGATCAGGACATCGACTCTCAGATGTGGAATATCTGTCGCTGCGGAACCTATACGCGGATACGTGAAGCAATCAAAGTAGCTGCCAAGGAGATGCGACAATGACCACTGCCAAGATCCATGTAACACGTCGCAATTTTCTGGCAACTCTTTCAGCATCCTCGCTTGTCCTGATGGGGCACGTTGCGGACGGTCAGGAAGCTGGACTGCAGGATGCACGCAGGCTGAATGCTGATGAATTTGCTCCCGATTTTTTTGTTGCCATTGCCCCCGACGGTATTGTAACCATTCTGGTCCATCGCTCGGAGATGGGAACCGGCATTCGCACCAGCCTACCGCGAATTGTTGCTGATGAACTGGAAGCTGACTGGAATCGAGTGGTGATTCAGCAAGCCATCGGCGACAAGCGTCTGGGCGATCAAAATACCGATGGGTCCAACAGCATACGGCTATTTTTCGACCGCATGCGTGTTGCAGGTGCCACTGCCCGGACCATGCTCGAGCGTGCCGCAGCAAAAACGTGGAATGTCGATCCAAGCCAATGTTACGCTCACAATCATCAAGTCAAACATCAAGGGACGGATCGAGTGCTGGACTTCGGCCAGTTAGTCGCTCAGGCCAAGCAATTGGAGCTTCCCGACGAAAGCGAACTGCAATTCAAACCCAGCGGAAAGTGGCGTTACATCGGCAAAGACGTGCCGATCACCGATCAGGACGATATCGTTACTGGCAAGGCTATTTTCGGCATCGACGCGCGGATGGAGAATCAACTGTTCGCTGTGATCGCCCGACCACCAGTCGTAGGCGGCAAAGTAGTCTCCTTGGATGCGACCAAGACAAAGCAGGTGCCAGGCGTTGTCGATGTGATCGAAATCCCTGGATTTAAGGGCGCACACCGCATCCGCTCCGCTGGAGGACCGTACCCGATGCAGCGTTTCAGGGC
>DAIRSD010000312.1:0-1147 GCA_036804625.1 Aureliella sp.
CTGGTTTCGAATGTGGGCGGATTTGAAATCAGTCGCCGTATCTCTCTGTTGGAGGTTGAAGCTGCACAGCCCGCGCTGGTGCAAGCCATGGAGACTGTATTGAAGGAGCCGGAAAATACCGACCATTGGAACTCGCCTCAGAAATTGAGCTATGGCCTTCGCGACAAATTGCAGGCCCAGGGATTGAAGCTGGATAGTTTAGTTCTGAACGACGCAAGGGGGACACAGATTGCGCGAGCCCCCAAAGAGCCATCCGTGGGCAAGAACTACGCCTACCGACTGTATTTTCATGGATTGGCCGAAGACCTTGACCCCAATTCACCCGAGTATCGCAAGAATCCACCCGCGCCCGCCAGCGTACCTATCGTCTCCAACGCATACGCTAGCACGAACCGAGGAACAGAAGGGCAGTTGTCGATCAAGGTGTCGATATCGGTACCTATTCTGTCAAGCCAGTTAGACCAGCCTCAGGTGATTGGCCGATTGGGCATGTCGCTCCCCATCAATGAACTGGCGATATTTGACTCATTGGAAGGCTTGCCACTGAATGCGATTCTGTTTGAAACGCGAGACTATGCATGGGGCACTGGTCGCGCGACCGGTTTGGTGCTGGACCAGTTGCAACACGACTCAGAAAGTAAGGAGTCGGAGACGGACGAGGGCTTAACCAGTGACCAGCAAGTCCAGGATGCCATGCCCAGGCTGGGGGCCACATCCTTGGCGCAGCTTCTGAAGGTCAAAGGCAGCAGAGCCAACTTGATCGAGAATTTTCATGATCCGATAGTCAATTCACGGCGAACAGAGGTTGCCTGTGCTGAACTGAACATACCCTATCGAACCGACGTAGCCACCGGCTGGAGAGTACTGTTTATCGAGGCTGATCTGAAGAAGTAGGCGGTGATTTCGGATATTTGCCACTAGCAACGGAATGCACGGCAGTTTATGGTATTGTCTTGCTTGTTGAAGGTTATCCCTTGCACTCCTGAGTGCCGAAGGCATGGCATGTCAAAGCCTACGATGCCAATCCCAGGAAGTAACACCGAATCATACTCGCGTTGTCCCAGTCGCCAAAAACCGCGCGGGCGGCAAATGGCGACTGGGACGACACAGGTCTTTGCGTACACCCAACAGGGAATAGCATCCCAGC
>DAIRSD010000312.1:1157-5740 GCA_036804625.1 Aureliella sp.
TAAATTCCTCTTTTTCAACTCCCTCTATTAACAATTTTTTCTTCCGGGCTTCTCCCCCGCTTCAAAAACCCTCTTGGCGTTCTTTGGGCTCCTGCCACGACTCTGGTCTTTGCCTCCACCAAACTGGGATTCGCATCCCAGCTTATCAACTGAGGTCGCGTTGCGACTCTAGGACAGCGAAACTTCAAAAGCCCTTTTCTGCGCCCAACGAATAGATCTATTTAAGTGTGATAAGGAACAAAATTTCGTCACTTGCAACGATGCGATGTGAAGTTACGCTCATCATTGCATCTTCTTGGCACGGTAGCAAACGGTGCTTAGAATTCGTCAGTTCAAAGGATTGAATCCAAGCATTTCCCCGCGACTTTACGGGCGGCCCGTGCGGCGAGTCCAAAGAAATTCACTTATATTGGTTAGGATTACAACGTTTCTATGTCCAAGCCCAAAAAGACTTTGACCAATGATTCTAGGAAACTTGTCTCTACCACGGGCAACTATTGGTTGGTCAAGAGCGAACCGATGGTGTTTAGCATTGACGACTTGATCAAGGTACCAAGGCAAGTGACCTGCTGGGATGGAGTGCGCAATTACCAGGCTCGGAACATTCTGCGTGACGAGATGCAGGTAGGTGACTTGGCCTTATTCCATCACTCCAACGCAAAGCCTCCTGCCGTCGTTGGCGTGGTTCAGATCTCCCGCTCTGGGTACCCTGATCACACAGCGTTTGACCCTGAAAACGAACATTACGATGCCAAGTCTCACCGGGCTAAGCCAACATGGTACATGGTTGATGTCAAATTTGTGCTAAAGTTTGCTAAGCCACTTAGCATTCAAGACCTGAAGCAACTGCCAGAACTAAACAAAATGATGTTGCTGCAGCGAGGTTCCCGTCTAAGCGTTCAACCGGTTCGACCGGCTGAATTTGCTGTGATCGTTCAGGCGGGCTGTCCGATTCAACACAGTAAATAACGTGTCAGTAAACGGAATTTCTTTCCATGATACGAGAAACCAAACAACTAATTGGTGCGGGCTTCATATTCGGATCGTCCGTCAAGCATCCATTGCCAGATTGAACTCCGCCAGAGTGCAACTCGTTGCCTTTCTATGTCTGTGACCGCTGCCTGCTGAGCTTCATCCATGAGTTCGGCCAGTTTCTGCATATTGTCAGAAGTGCCCAAATTTTTTCATGCAATCCGGCGGTTTTGTTTGTGGAGCTTAGGTGGATACAGCGACTGGTCACAGGCGATGCTCTCAAGCTTGCGGTAGAACCGGTTCATCGGTTGGGCAGCACCGCCGAAATATAGATTGAAGAATTCGTCGAGCAAAACGTCTGTGTCTGAAGAGGGATCGTCCCAAATCTTAATCATCACATAGTGCTCAAGCTGATCCTGTTCGCCGCACTCGAAAATCCCGCGAACTCCATCTTGAATGAACATGCGAGCTGCGCGAGCTGTTTCATGAACCATGACATTTGGAAAACACTTCCATTTTTCTATCAACGCTGGCTCCATTGGATGGTGATAGTAGTTCCAAAGGTATATCGGTGCTTTGGATCGGGCCAACCACTCGCGATAGAACCTCATATCATTATCGCGGACTGCGTCATCAATGGCGTAGGCACAGGTATGCAGGCAAGGTGCGATCGAGACATTGGGCTCAAGCTCAAAGTTCCGCGGAGGGTAGGCGTAATTCCAGTAGGCCAGTGTGGCAATGAATTTGTCGGGATGCGACTGCTGGACTTCGCGGGCAACGGCGTTGACAAATGAAAACCAGTAGTCGCTGATCTCGCCACTGCTAAAGAACGTGGTTTGCATCTCCTTTCCGCGAGCCAGTAGGGCCTGGCACTTTTCACAGGAACAGTACTTCGCAACGTCTTCCGGAACTATGGCGAAATAGTCCCCTAGAGCCTTAAACCCTTCGGGCAGTTCACCTTTACCATCAAAATAGTCTCGTGCCATCTGAGCCATTTTCTGGACCAGCAATGGATTGGTGTAGCAAAGATTCATCCCCTTGGCTGGCCCTTGCGCTTGATATTCTGGACCGTTTAATACAGATTCGATTGTACGCCGGTGAATCGTATGATTGCCTGCCCACTTTTCTCCACCCAATCGAAGTCGTCGCCAATGCAGCAACACTTGAGAATGGGTGAAGCTGCCCCACTGGCCGCGCAGAAAGGGCCAGCTCCCAACGCTCAATGCATTCCGGTGCTTCAGCGCGGGTGAGCGCCGTACATCAACTCCTTGCACAGAAAGCTCGTTGCACTTTGGAATGACGCTGGTTAAGTCAGACGGACCGTACCAGCGGACTCCACAGAATCGTTCGAGAAAATCGTAGGTGGCGTAGCAGGAGCCTTGATCGTCAAACACTCCTGGAAGCTCCAAGTCTAGCAATCCTCGGTCGGGAAGATCGACCGCCGTCCAATAATCGATCTTGTGTCGCATATCGGCCAACGTTTGGTCGTTGATCGCGCGACCCAATTCACGTCTGTTTGCTTGTGTGTCGATCCAGTCGCGACCGATCAGAATCAACGCATCGGGGCGAAAGGCTATGAGATATTCTTGTGGTTCGAAGTCGAGCGATCGGACGCCTAGCGCTCGAGTAGCGACGCTCTCGCCGATCATGATGTGTGGTCCCGACAAGGGTGCGTCATCGTGGCTGATCGGAAGGTCAACACCCGTCATCTTTAGAATATGGCTCTGCAATTCTAAAGCGGCTAATCGCGCTGCCGGAGTAGGCTTGTCTGCAATCAAAATAGAACATGCGGGTTTGCCATCGCGCACTATCTGGAACGTTTGGCCAATCGCTTCGGCTTGCAATTCGGCGAAGGCCAGGAAAAGACTGATGATGCCTAGGAAAAATTGAAGTGTGTCAGATTTCATTTGCGTCATTACTAAAAGTATCGCAGGAAGCCTTACTTCCTAAGATGTTAACTGAGTATCTTGTCTCACTCAAGGGTTGAACCGCTTATTCTGACAGATCACTATGGTCAAACGGCCTCCTTTGGGACTCACAACTTCATCAGCACCGCTACCGACAAGTCGCAAATGACAAGAATAAACTGCACTACCCCCCACTCTCCACAGTCACTGGCTTACAATTCGCTTGTTTACTGCGAAGTCGGTTAACAAGCTTTCCCGCCTAGTAGACTCATAACCTGATTGGCAATCACACCTTCCTCGTCGGTTACGATCACCCACACACGAGCTTTACTTTCTAGATGACTGATTAATTGCTCCCCCGACTGGTTGGAGGCCGAATCGCACGAAATACCTAGCCATTTCAAACGAGCGCAAATGCATTGCCGAATCACGTGCGAATTCTGGCCGATGCCCCCAGTAAATACCAACGCATCCATTCCTTCCAATGCTGTTGCGATTGATGCAATTTCACAGCTTGCGCGATATGCGAAATAGTCCACGGCTTGTTTCGCGTTAGGTTGCTCACTTTCTAAGAGTTGTTGCATGTCGCTTGATATCCCGGAAATTCCTAACAACCCGGAACGCGTGTAGAGCAGTTCCTGCAGGTCAGCAATTGAGCCTCCATTCTGTTTCAGTAAGTATAAAAGCACTCCAGGATCGAGATTGCCACAGCGAGTTGCCATCGGCAGTCCGTCCAGCGGAGTCATTCCCATCGAGGTAGCGTGGCTATGTCCACGGAGCAGGCCGCATACGCTGGCTCCGCTGCCCAGATGAGCAACCACGGCACGCCCCATGGATGCCTGTGGATCGATCCGTGTCAATTGCTGAGCGATCGATTCATACGACAACCCATGGAATCCATAGCGCCGGACGCCTTTCTGCATGAACTCGTTTGGCAGCGCGAACATCCTCGCTTCCGGAGGCAGGGTTCGATGAAAGGCCGTGTCGAAACAGGCAATCTGCGGCAGTGCTGGTTGCAACTGAGCTATTGAGCGGACGGCAGTCAGATTATGAGGTTGGTGTAGTGGAGCTAGGGGAATTAAGCTCTCCAAGGCGGCTATCACTTGCGCATCGATCCGAGTTGGAGCGGAATAGTGCTGACCACCGTGAACAATTCGATGTCCAACAGCAATCAGGGAATGATCGACCAACAGTTGCTCAAAGAGATATTCGAGCAGAAACTCAATGACTGCATCGTGCCCCTCGCCAATCGTTACAGCCTGATTGATTCCTATTGAAGCTCCATCGGCTTGCCTCCAGCCCGACGCCGGTCGATTTGTGGTAACATCGTTAAGAAGCGTTTGAATTATAAGTCGAGGCTTGTAATGGATACCATCAATCTGCCCGCGTGCCAGAACAGGCAATGCCTCTTGAGGCGGACTCTGCAACGAACTGTCGTTGACGCCCTCAGCCGAGAAAACGGTGAACTTGATACTGGATGACCCTGCATTCAAAGCTAATAAAACTTTTCCCATCAAGATGTCTCGAATATCACGAAACGCACAATAGCTTTGGCAAGAGGTGGTAGATCAACTCGATAAACGAATTTGTGGCTGAAATTTCAAATCTCGGCAGCAAAAAAATTTTAGGACAACAGCTTCGTCGGTCACAGGTTATCGCTCTCAGTGGAGGTATTTGTCTTCGAAGGATTGTGGCCGGTGCTAC
>DAIRSD010000313.1:0-1585 GCA_036804625.1 Aureliella sp.
GAATGGTTGGCACAGGCCCGAAGGCAACTGGCGGGATTGATCGGTGCCACTTCGTCCCATTGTATCGCGATGGGCAGCAGTGGTACGCACGTTTTAAACGCCGCTCTCTTAGGGTTGCTGCAAAACGGGGATCATGTAATCTCAACGCAGGCCGAACACAATAGTGTCTTAAGGCCTCTGCACATGCTGAAACAGTCTCGCGGTATCCAAGTAGACTTTGTTCCGTGCGATGAAGTTGGCTGGGTGGATGTACAGCGGGCCAGCAAGTGCTTGCGACCCAATACCCGTTGGATTGTCGTTGGTCATGCCTCCAACGTCACCGGAGCCGTCCAAGATCTGAGTGCCTGGAGCATGTTGGCCAAACAGTGTGGCGCTCGGCTGATCGTCGATGCCTCTCAGACTCTGGGGTACCTGCCTATCGACGTTCAAGAGGCGGGAATAGATGTGCTGGCTGCCGCAGGCCATAAGGGATTGCAGGCGCTCCCAGGAACCGGTCTGCTCTACCTGTGTTCAGAGCTTCATCCGCAGCTTCAGCCCTTGATGACGGGAGGCACGGGCGTGCACAGCGAATTGATCGATGGCGGTTGCGACTGGCCAATGTCGGTGGAGGTCGGAAATTTGAACCTGCCGGGGGTCATTTCGATGGCCGTGGCTGCTGGCGAATTGCAATCGGAATGGTCTCAAGGGAAAACTAACAAATGGCGCATCGCTGTCCAGCGGCTTCGATCAGGTTTGCAAAGCATGGCAGGCATTCGAGTGCTGGGGCAGTCGGCACAGCCTGCCCAGCAAACGGCGACCGATTGGATCGGCGTGGTGAGCATTATGGTTGATAGATGGGATGTGCATGAGTTGGCCATAGTTCTTGATAGCGCCTATGGCATTGAAGCCAGATCCGGCTTACACTGCGCAGCTTTAATTCATGATGCCTTGGGGACTGGACAGTCTGGGGGTACCTTGCGGCTTAGTCCGGGTCATCATACAACGATTCAGGAAGTTGATCTTGTGCTGACGGCCATGGCTGAGATCGTGGGTGCGTAACGAATAAGGAGATGTTTGCGTGGGACAGCCTTGGTATGAAGATGGTTTGCGATTTGAGTGTACGGCTTGCGGGAAGTGCTGTTCGGGCGAGCCAGGTTTTGTGTGGGTCAACGCAGCCGAAGTTGCTGATATGGCGCGAGCCATGAACTTGTCTGACGAAGAGTTTCGGGATCGATTCATTAGGCAGATCGGAAGGCGATCCAGTTTGAAAGAGTATCCCGACGGGGATTGCATACTGCTGGACCCTCAAACGCGGCACTGTCTGGTATACAAAGCGCGGCCAATTCAATGCCGCACTTGGCCCTTCTGGAGTTCCAACTTGCGCACTCCGGAAGACTGGCAGGAGACCTGTCAAGTTTGTCCAGGGGCTGGCACGGGCACGCTGTACAGTTTAGAGCAGATCGAAATCGCTCGCCGGCAGAAAGAGCGACTGTAACCATAGTCGTGGGGGGGGGGGGGGGGGAAAAAAAAAAAAAAAAAAAAAAAACAAAAAAAATAAATAAAAAAGAGAAAAAGACAAAAAAAAAAGAGTAAAAAGAACAAAAAA
>DAIRSD010000313.1:1595-5738 GCA_036804625.1 Aureliella sp.
ATAGCAGATCGAAATCGCTCGCCGGCAGAAAGAGCGACTGTAACCATAGTCGTGGTTCGCTCCCGCGAACCAAGGCTACAAAATACGTAGCTACGTTCGCCAGAACGTGGGGGATTCCCAAAAGCGTTCCGCATTCTGGCCAGCTCAGCTACGATGAAAGGCTTTAACACACTGACAATATTACTTGGCGCAGTTGCCCCCTCACCCTATTCCTTTCCCCCGCAAAGCCGGTGGAGAGGGGACACTGATAGTGCTCATCCGCGCCGGTAGATCGGGGACAGTGTACTCACTTGTCATGCGGCCTTGCGCTGGTCGTGATGCGGTCCACGGATGATTTCGCCTTTTTCGTTGACATCTTCGAATCGCACCGCTACTTGCTTGCTGACCCCCGATTCCTGCATGGTGACACCGTAAAGTGTCGTGGCAGCGGTCATCGTTTTCTTGGAATGCGTTACGATGATGAACTTGGTCCAATCCAAGAACTCGGGCAGTACGCCAACAAACCGGCCCACGTTGGCCTCGTCGAACGGAGCATCCACTTCGTCCAGAACGCAGAACGGACTTGGTCGATACTGAAAAATGGCTAATAACAAAGCCACGGCAGTAAGCGCCTTTTCTCCGCCGCTGAGCAGTGAATTGGAGAACGCGGTCTTGCCTGGTGGCGTGGCAACGATGTCGATGCCGCTTTCAAGGATGTCTTGGCCCTCTTCCAGGATGATGTCAGCATGGCCGCCACCAAAAGATTTTCGATATAGCTTCTGAAAGTTTTGTCGAATAGCTTCTAATGTTTCCTGGAACATGCGACGTGAATCACCATTGATTTTATGAATCACTCGCTGCAGTGATTCTTTGGCGGCCTGAAGGTCTTGGTATTGAGTGTGCAGGTGGTCGAAACGCTGCTGCAACTGATCCAATTCTGCCAGTGCCGCCATGTTGATTTCACCCACGGAACTGATATCGTGTCTCAGCCGTGTGGCCTCGGCGTTCATGCTGGACAATTCGACGTCGTCTTGAATCGGTTGAGCAGTCTGTAGAAGCTGGAAATCGATCTGATAGTCATCGGCACATCGCTGGAGCAGAGTTTGACAGGATTGCTGGCAGCGCTGTTGTTCTTGAAGGCTGTTTTCGATCTGTTGGCTCAACTTGTCGTTTGCTCGGGCCAGCGCTTCGACTCGTTTTGAATAAGCCCCGCGTCGCTCGCGCAGTTCCTTGGCTTGCTGAGCCAGCGTTTCCAGCTTCGCTTCTTCCGATTCAGCCTGAAGATGATCTTCGGCAAGTTGACTGGTTAATTGCAATGATTCCAGATCGATTGTTTGAGATCGTTCGTGCAGTCGCAATAATTCCCGCTGAACCTCGCTGACAGCCAACTGGCGTTCTAGACTGTCGCGGCGGCATTGATCCAGGACGGACGCGACCGATTCAAGTCGCTGCTCACAGCGAGCCAATTCTACTTTGGCCGCCATGTTATCAGCCGACGCTGTTGTGTACTGACTTTCCTGATTTGCTAGTAGAGATTCTTGCGATGTCAGTTCGCTTTCGATTTGGGCGATACTTTGTTCCCATTGATCTACATCCGCTTGGAGGCCAGCAATGGTAGGTTCAAATTCGGCGTGACGCTTGCGCAGTTCACTTAATGATGACGTCAGAGTGGCGGCTTGGTGTTCTATTTCATCCAGTTTGGCGACCGAGCTTTGCGCGGTAGCCTGTTGATGAGCAAATTCTTGCGCTAGTGAACGGGCCTGTGTGTCCAGTTGGTCGACGCTGGGTCGCAAGTTTTGTAAGCGACCTTGAACTCGTTCGATCTCGCCCTGCATTTTTTGGAATCGCAGCTTGAGCTGAGCGATTTCTTGCTGCGCGTCTCGGATTTGACTGTGACGCGACACTAGGCCGCTGGAGGCGCTGAAGGAGCCCAACGTGATTGTGCCATCCGCTTCGATCAGTTGGCAATCAGCGGTCACAAATCGCAGGCCGGCTCCGCGAAAATGCCCTAATTCCAGAGCGACTTCCAGATTCTCGACCAGCCAAGTCGTGCCCAGAAGATAGCGTATTAGCGGCTGAACTTCGCGGCGAAATCGCACCAGTCGATCGGCGCGGCCGATGACACCCTGAACGCCATCCAACTGCACTTTCTCTGCAAACCTTGCCGCCGGGACGCGATCCAGTCGCATGAGTGTCAGTCTGCCGGGTACGGAAAGTCCCCCACTGCAAGCCAGTTGCACGATTTGCCCGTCGCGCAGCACCAATGCATTGGCTGTGCTGCCCAGAGCGGTATCGATCAGTGGGGCCAGATTGACATCGCCCCCAATCAGCTCCGCCACAAGCCCATAGATGGACTGCAGAGCGGGATCGGCGGTTTCGGATTGCATTTTCAGCAGATGCCGCGCGCCGGCATCAACCCCTTCCCCGTGGCGCTGGAGTTCTAGTAGGATCTCCAGTCGTTCGTTAGCGCCAGACAGTTTACCCTGCAGCACTCCGGCCTGTTCTTGATGGTTAGCCAGAGCGGTACGATTTTCTTCCAGCTCTTGTTTGGCTTGATTCAATTGATCAATGGTGTGTTGATTTTGATGATGAAGATCTTTTAGGCGAAACGCCGCTCGATCGGCAGTGCGGCGCGCCGATTGTTCATTGGTAATTTGTTGATGCAGCGACAGTTCAGTATCTTGAATCTCCTGCACCAATTGATTTAGCAGATTCTTTTGATGAGCAATTTGACTGGCGCGATCGGAAACCTGTCTTAACAACTGAACATGCTGTTTACGCAGTTGATCGTGTCGAGCGGCACGCTGTGCGATTAGATCTCGCAGTTGCTGGACTTTTTGCTCAGTAGACTGAACTCGTTGGTTAGTTTGTTCAAATTCGTTTTGAGCTGCTTGAAAAATAGCGACTGCTGTATCCAGTTCGATGCGCACTTTCTCGGCACGTTGCAATAGCGTAAGCAGTTTCAGCGACTGTCGCTGCCACTCGCTTTGCGTCTCGTCGATGCGCTGTGAATGGGAGAGTTGTTGTTGATTGGCTACAGCGATGCGTTGAACGGCCGACTGCATCACAGTCTCTACCGTTTGGCATTGATCGGCAACTTGATGCAATTCCATTTCGGCCGATTGGGCCACTTGTCGAGCTTGGGCTAGATCCGCTTCCTGGCTCTGTTGCTGTTGCTTTAATAGTTCCAATCGCTCGTTGGCAGCGTGTAGTCGACTTTGGATTTCGCAGTACTCAGTCCAGCTAATACGCAGGCGAATTTCGTGCAGACGCTGAGTCATTTCGCGATACTTTTGTGCCTTGCCAGCTTGACTTTTTAAGGTGGTCAGGCGAGTGTGCACTTCGTCGACGATGTCTTTGAGTCGCACAAGATTTTGATCGACTCGCAGCAGTCTTCGCTGTGCCTCCTCTTTCTTCGCGTTGAAATGGCTGATACCGGCCGCCTCTTCAAAGATAAGACGCCTATCCTTGGGAGAGGCTTGCAGGAGGCGGTCTACCTTGCCCTGTTCAATGATACTGTAGGCGTCCACTCCAACGCCCGTACCACGGAAAAGCGACTTGATGTCCTTCAATCGACTAGGCTGACCGTTGATCAGGTATTCGCTTTCTCCACTGCGATAGACACGCCGCGTGACTTGAACTTCCTGAGCTTCGATCGATAGCGTTTGGCTTGAGTTGTCGAAGAACAGTGTGGCTTCCGCGCTATTGGCAGGTTTGCGGCCTGATCCCGACGAACCTTTGAAGATAACATCCGCCATCTCTTTGCCACGCATTGCCTTGGCGCTTTGGGAACCCAAGACCCACTTGATGGCATCCACCACGTTCGACTTGCCAGAACCGTTGGGCCCAACCACAACGGTGATGCCGTCGGGAAAGTCGAATCGCGTCTTGTCTGCAAAGCTTTTAAAGCCGGCGAGTTCTAATGCGATCAACATGGGCAGTGCGATTGGGCTAGTAAGGTTTAGTGAAGCGTTCTTGCGATTGTTTGGTCACGCTACGGTTGCAAGGAGGCTGTGAAGTATGGCTAAGACGGTTCGGATGTCTCAGTGGGCCACCAGTATCTAGGTTTGTACCACGGCGCATGGGCTTCTGGGTCAGAACTGTTTAGTTGGTCGGGAGAATCGCAGCATGTCACATCAGGGATTGCATTATGTCCAGAATCGT
>DAIRSD010000314.1:0-5725 GCA_036804625.1 Aureliella sp.
ATTTCATCTTCCAGAATCACGTAACTGCTTCGCCAATCCCCGTCCCTAGGTTGGCCTACGGACCCCACATTGACCATTACCTTCTCCTGGCCAAGTTCAAATCGGTAGCCGATTTCGTCAGGTCTTAAAAAGCTCATTTCCGTCGTAAAAACACCGGCTACGTGGGTATGCCCTTGAAAACAGACCCGCTGGATCATTGAAAAAAGCTTCTCCATCTTGCGGCTGTTGTAAACGTCTTCAGGAAATACATACTCGTTGATTGGGTTGCGTACTGATCCATGCACGAACATCACCGATCCCTCGCGACGAGTCCTAGGCAAGTTGGCAAGAAAGTCGAGCCTCTGTAAGCACTTTTCAGCCGTATCTCCCGATTCCATCTGCCGCCGAGTCCACATGATGGCTTGTTCAGCCGCGCTGCTAAAACCTTCCGGATCAAATAGAGCTGCCAAATCGTGGTTGCCTAGGATGGTCGCATCAAACGAACGGGCAACGTCCACACAGGCGGCCGGTTCGGGACCATAGCCGATAATATCTCCCAAACACAAAATCTGCGTACAACTCTGAGCACGAATATCAGCCAGTACCGCCTTGAGCGCTTCCAGATTACCGTGAATATCACTTATGATAGCGCGACGCACTGGTATCTGCCCTCTAGCAAGCGATGATTGAAAAGCTCAAGTAATTTGCGATCAGACCAGTTATTGTTGTGGCTATCGGCCAGTCCTGAGCCGATCACCTAACATGTTATCCAAGTCGGGAATATCGTAGATCTTCTTCGCTGTCTTATCGATGTCGTACTCGATCCGATGAAACTCAATTTGTTTTTTGTCAGTGTCCAAAATGGTATAACACGACCGACGATCCTCGTCCCGTGGTTGGCCTACCGATCCCACATTGATCATCACTTTCTGGTCATCTAATTGGTACAGATAGTTGCAAGCTCGCGGTGTTACAAAATTCAGATCGGTTGTGAACACTCCAGGCATATGGGTATGCCCCTGAAAGCATAACCAATTGACTCGTTCGAACAGCACTCGCATACGGGTCTGGTCATAAATGGTCTCTGGAAAGACGTATTCGTCGGTCGGATCACGGGGAGAACCATGCACATACGTGATATTGCCTTCACGATGCAGTTTTGGCAACTCACTCAAGAAATCCCAGCGACCGTTGACTACCAACGGCGAACCAGGCCCACGATCGAGTTCATCCCTGGTCCAATAAATGGCTCGCAGCGCCACAGGGTTGAAGCCCTCCGGATCAAATAGGGCAGCCTGATCGTGATTTCCTAAGATCGTCAAACTGCTTTTCTGCATCACCAGATCTAGACATTGACAAGGGTTGGGGCCGTAGCCAATGATATCCCCCAGACAGACAATGCGATCCACCTGTCGGGTACTCAAATCGGTCAGCACCGCCGTGAGAGCTTCTAAATTTCCGTGTATGTCACTGATCAGTGCCTGTCGCACGAGGCTCTCCGCCAGAGTGTGGTGGGAAAAACATCCCATTTTCAATGCTTTTGCCGAATTGTAAATACCTGCCAGTAGTGTAGTAAGTCCTCACACCAAGCCCAGGACAACCTTCTAGCTGGAGAATCGGCAAGCCTCATAGAAGTGATCATTCTCGATTCAGACTAATCAAAAATCCTAACATATCAGAACTGAACCCGAGTTAGAATTGACCGCCAGCAGTCTGCGACAAAAATGCTCTAAAACGGCTGTCTAAACTACATACTGAGTCGTTCAGGTACTTTTCCTTCTCGCTCAAACGGTCTTAATATGCTGAACTTATCCATTGAATGCTCTGGCCTGTACGGCAGCGTCGCGCTATCTGACAAGCACCAGGTTCTGGGAGTTCAAGATCTGCCGCGAACGACCAGCAGCGGCCAATCGTTGGCTAGCGCTATCCAGACTCTAATCGCCAAGCACGGTTATCGACCAAACCTGATCAGCGTGACCTGCGGGCCGGGCTCTTTCACTGGTCTTCGAGTCGGCCTGACGGTTGCCAAGATGTTGGGATGGGCATGGCAAATCCCCATCGTACCGGTCGACACCCTACAAGTCATCGCTCAACAAGCCCTTGAGACTATTCCACGCGAGCAAGCCGTGAATGTGGTCCCAGCCATCAATGCGTTTCGCAAGCAGCTGTTCACCAGCGCGTGGCAGGCGTCGGAAGGGCAAATGCTGCAACTGGCACCATCTCAAGTCGTCGACGCAGCAATCTGGATGTTGTCGCCGTTGGTTGCCCAGCCTCAGGCGGCAAAGACCTGTGAAAATACTTGGGAGATTTGGGTCGCGGGACCTGGTTTGAAGCGGTATCCCACCGCTGGCAAGGACGGGCGCTGGGGCGCTGCGATCCGACAATGGCCCGAAATGGAACCACATGCCCGGTGGGTTGCCCAAATAGGTTGGCAGCGCTATCTGCAAGGTTTTCAAGTTGAAGCCCATGAACTTGCAGCAAACTATGTTCGAGCCAGTGCTGCGGAAGAATCAAGCAGATTTGATGCACAAAAATCTAGCCCTTCAATGTAGCAATGATCGCACCTACTGAATGTGTTAGTCAATGCGTCAAGCTAGCTTCTACAGCACGAACCCATAAAATGGCTTGACCAGCAAATCGAATTTCAAACCGGCCTGCTGATAGGCAACGATGTCATCCCATCTGGGCTGATTCAAACCCAACCAAAGCCGCGCGCATGAATGACGTTTAGCAACGGTTAGCAATTGCTCAATTGCCACCTGACGAGCCTTCTGGACTCCATGGCTGGTACACAAGCAACTGTCATCCCAAATGATCCAGTCGACCTGTTTCAATGCGTCTGCTGGATGGTCTGGCGATTTATTGAAGTAGTCCTTCGCTCTCATCGCGACACCTCCAACTGCCGATGCCCATGACTGAGCTGAGATCGAACAATCTGCCAACACTAGTCCCGGAACCGCTGCGGATCGATCCGTTTGACAAGACAAAGTCTCCGTATTTTTGAGGCGACCAGAATTGAATCTGCCAAGGTCTTGCAGCGCCATTGGACATGCCGTTCGAATTCCCGAAATCAGACTCGGAAATGGTCCGTACATCTCCGAGTGGCGACCACACAACCAAGCTGCCCAGCCATCCCACCAGCGATACCAGGGGAGACTCAAATGTGGCAAAGTCTGTAGGTGGCCAACACCGGTTCGGCTCCATCCCAACCACCAATCGCTAGTGGCTAGCGCCAAAGGCACATCACAGCGATCAGCAGCCAACCTGCGCATGTCCAGTTCCGGATAGTCCCAACGATTGCGACATGCCACAATCATGCGATCTGTCTGAGTCAACGTGAATCGACGATACAGGCTCAGCCTGTCGGTTGACTGGAGCCCATGGCAATGCAAGACTCCACCAACCGCCTGTAAACACGCTTGGATACGCTCAACTAGCCAACTGAATTCGCCGTCGGTGGGACCTACCCATGTGACACTTGCAGGCAGACTCGATTGGCCGGCCCAAGCGGTCAAACCGCTGGCTGTTGGCAATGAGAGTAGATGGCTAACGCAAGTCATTGGGCATCCAATGTGGCTTCAAAATGTTCCAGTAGTTCATGAGCCTGCAGACCATTTGGACACTTGCGAAGTTCTGGCAGAAAGTTCGTCGCGGACAATAACCGAGAAAGCTTAGCCAACACCTGGAGATGCACGCGATCATCGGTAGAACAGATCAGAAAAAAGATGTCTGTCAAATGGCCACTATCGTTTCCAAATGGCAGCGGTTGCCAGGAGACTCCCAACGCCAATAGCGGCTCGGCCAAGATGCTTGATTGCGGCCTGCGTGGGTGCAGCAAGGCTACGCCGATATCCAGCGCGGTGGTGTGTAGTTGTTCACGAGCCTGCACAGCTTCGGCCATTCGACTTGCATCCCACAAGAGTCCGGTGCGTTCGGCCAGCAGACACATGCGCCGCACTACAGAACCCGCTGTGCGCGCTTCAAGCGGAATCTCGATGGCTTCCGGGTGCAACAATCTACCCAGCTCACCTTCATCGCTAGTACGGTCGCTCCACCGATCCACTACGCCCTGAATTCTGGGCAACTCTTCTGCGCTACTGGCTCCAATTCGTGACTCAAGCCAGACATGAACTTCGGCTTCCGAGAAACGCCATTGACCTGCGATGCGACGCCCCGGCAATTCTCCTCGATCGGCCAACTTACGTACTTGAGTTGGCGTAATATGCAGATACACGGCCAGTTGATCTTCGTCCAACTCCTGAGCAGACATGTTGAATTCCTTAGCCATTGGAGACCTAGCAGCGAAGGGTACAGCACAGGACACTTTTGCTAGCGTAAGGCGAGTCCGGTTCTTGTAGATATCAATGTACCCGAGTTCCATCGGGTTGCCACCCAAATTCTTTTCTTTTCGTATTGACCCAAATCCGTTTTCGGTACAACTTGTAGCAACTTCAGCGGCCTTTGCTCAGAAAGCAAGCTACGCTGGAATGCAAGCAAAGGATGCTTGCTAGGCGCTTTTCGTCGGAACCCGGAGCGGTTCACTCGAGACGAATCAAGCACCAAGACAAATCGGAACAACCTACGACTTTGGAGGCAGGGAGGCCACTTATGTCAGCTTCGTTTCCAGCTCGGGACGACGAAAATCAGTCCGGCGAGCGTTCATCCGTATCGCGAGTTATCAGCTTACGACAATTCTTAGAGGAAGCTGTATTTGTCGGAGCCACCGACATTCCAGTGCGTGGCTGTGCCAATCGCGCCGATCAATGCCGCCCAGGCGACGTGTTTGTTCCAGCACATAATGCCACCGGTGACGAAGCAGAAAAGGCCGAAGAGGCGATTCGCCGCGGTGCCGTCGCTATCGTTTCAGAGAGAATGCTACCTGTCAGCGTTCCTCAATGCCTGGTCGAAGACACTCGCGTTGTCTATTCGCGGCTTCGCCACGCACTGATTGGCAATCCATCCCAGCGGATGCTGACTGTGGCGGTTGTGGGTACACATGGCAAAACAACCACTTCGCTATTTCTGGCTGCTATGCTCAAGCGCATGGCTGGCGCTGTATCCTACTACACCTCGCTGGGCTCCAGCGATTCGGTGACCTGCGACCGCTCTACGGTAAGGGCTCCTGGCACGAACAAGCTGGCTCACTGGCTGAAACAATCCGACAGTCAAGGAGCGCCGGCGGCTGTGATCGAGGTGAACCCTGCCATGCTGTACAACCACGTGACGGCAGGAATCGAATTCGATTTAGTGGTTCTTACAAGCCTCCGTCCGGGCCAATTCGCTGGTAGCCCGACCAGTCAGCAATTGGCCAATCTAACGCAGAATTGCCTAAAAAACCTGAAGCCTCACGGTGTGGTCCTGGCCAATAATGACGACGCACATGTCGCCAGTTTCTGCGAAACTCTTGACTGCCCAGTAGCCGCCTACGGACTGGACGCAGGCAAACAGGTACGAGGCAAGCGATTGGATCGCGCCGGTGGTCAACAACAGGTTCTGGCCATCGCTGGAAATCTGATGATGCCTCTGACTCTAAAGATCCCCGGCGACCACGTGGCCCGAGCCGCACTTGCTGCACTAACCGCCAGTTGGGTCATGGACCTGTCCATTCCAGAAGCCATTGCAGCCATCGAATCGCTTGAGACCATTCCTGGACGCATGCAGCGCGTCGTCTCAGCCGTCGATGTGCCACTGTTTATCGACCAGGCGCATACACCTGATCTTTTGGCCGTGGCCCTCCACTCATTGC
>DAIRSD010000315.1:0-5700 GCA_036804625.1 Aureliella sp.
GTTTTCATTTCCGGGCTCAACAAGACGTCGCCATGAAGAATTCAAAGCAAACCTATTTTGTGCGACCTGACGGAGTGGGAAAACCAGGGGAAACTCGAAACTGGGATGCTAAGTCCCCAAGCCCAGAAACGGTCAATTTACCATGGAACGCGATGAGCTTTGTGGTCGCTGAACAACGCTACACGCTGCTGCGCATCAACCATCCTGACAATCCCCGCGAGACTCGAGGTAGTGAACGCGATTACGGCAGAATGGGAGACTACTTCGAATACGATCTGACGCCTGAAAATCCACTCAAATTGCGATATCGAATTTGGGTTCAGGAAGGCGAAATGACGGTTGAGCAGTGCGAACAGCGAGCCAAGGAATTTGTCGGAAACTAGCCGCTCAATCATCTTGATTGCTTTCATACTGGCTCATTGGTGGACACGAGCACACCAGATTGCGATCTCCATACACATGATCGATGCGGCCTACGGGGGCAAAGTATTTTGCTGAGTAGTCGCTGTCGGGATCTGGGCACACGGCTGTTTTCCGACTGTAGGCCAATTCTCGTTCACCAACCAGGGACTGAAGTGAATGTGGTGCGTTGCGAAGTGGGTTGTTGTCAGCCGGCCAGACGCCATCGCGCACCTGCTCGTACTCCTGATAAATCAGCAGCATCGCCCGAATAAACCGATCTATTTCCGAAAGAGGTTCGCTTTCGGTCGGTTCGATCATCAAAGTTCCAGCAACTGGAAACGACATGGTTGGCGCATGGAAACCGTAATCGATCAGTCGTTTGGCGATGTCATCGACTGAAACCTGCCCCAGTTTGCTCATGGGTCGAGTATCTAAAATACACTCGTGAGCAACCAACCCGTTGCGACCGCTATACAGCACCGAATACTTTTCGCTCAGTCGATCAGCCAGATAGTTGGCGCTTAAAATGGCTACTTGGGTGGCGCGGCGCAGTCCTTGACTGCCCATCATTCGAATGTACATCCAGGAAATTGGCAAAATGCCAGCACTACCAAACGGGGCTGCGCTAACTAATCCGCCCTGTCTGCCGTTGGGACGTCCATCGCGAGGCAGAAACGGAGCCAAATGTGACTTGACTGCTACCGGACCAACTCCAGGCCCGCCGCCTCCATGCGGGATACAAAAAGTCTTGTGAAGATTCAGGTGCGATACGTCGCCTCCAAATTGTCCCGGCTGCGAGATTCCTACTAGAGCGTTTAGGTTGGCACCATCAATGTAAACCTGACCGCCAGCCTGATGGACTCTGCTGCATACCTGACGTACTTGTTCTTCAAACACTCCGTGCGTGGATGGATAGGTGATCATGATTGCTGCAATTTTGTCGGCATTGGCAGCGATTTTCTCATCAAGATCAGTCAAGTCGACATTTCCCTGTTGGTCACATTGGACCACAACCACCTTTAGATTGCACATTTGTGCGCTTGCTGGATTGGTCCCGTGAGCGCTACTTGGGATCAGGCATATATTGCGCTGAAATTCGCCGCGAGACTGATGATATCGCAATATGGCCATCAATCCTGCATACTCGCCCTGCGAACCAGCATTGGGTTGCAACGAGACTGCGTCGTAGCCAGTAATTGCGCACAACCACGATTCCAACTGGGCAATCATCTTCAGATAGCCCTGGCACTGCCCGGCGGGAGCCATTGGATGGATGTTGCTAAATTCCGGCCAAGATATCGGAGTCAACTCCGTCGCCGCATTGAGCTTCATCGTGCATGACCCCAGTGGAATCATCGATCGATCCAGCGCTATATCTTTGTCAGATGACTTGCGCAGATATCGCATCATTTCGGTTTCACTGCGATGCTGATGAAAGACGGATTGGCTCAGAAAGTTGTCGCTACGAATCATTTCAGTAGCGACCGAAGGCTTAGCATGACTGGGAACCTTGGACGCACCAAAAATCGATGCGAGCGCATCCAAGTCGGAATCCTCAGTGGTCTCGTCCAGCGAAATGCCCACGGTGGCGTCATCGATGCGTCGCAGGTTGTAGCCGGCGCTAACCGCTGCGCTCATTACTGATTCAGTGCTATCACCGGTCAGGATGGCCAAGGTGTCAAAAAATTGACTATGCCGCAGGCGAAACCCGGCTTGTTGGATCGATGCTGCCAGTCGACACGCTTGAGAGTTGATTCGTCTAGCCAGAGCGGATAAGCCTTCTGGACCATGGTACATCGCATAAAGCGTCGACATCATGGCCAGCAGGGCTTGCGCGGTACAGATGTTGGACGTCGCCTTTTCGCGCCGAATATGCTGCTCTCGAGTCTGCAGAGCCAAGCGATAAGCAGGCGCACCATGAACATCGATCGATTTTCCAACCAGTCGCCCTGGCAGCAATCGCTTGAAGGCGTCTCGCGTGGCAAGAAAAGCTGCGTGAGGACCACCAAAGCCCATGGGAACTCCGAATCTTTGGGCTGATCCAACCACCATGTCGGCACCAAGACTTCCCGGCGGTTTCAATAGTGACAATGCCAGCAGGTCGGTCGCCACAACGGTCAAGGCTCCGTGCCGATGCGCTTGGTCCAGCAATGTTTGGCAGTCCCAGACTGCACCGTCCGAACCTGGATACTGAACTAGAATCCCCAGTACCGAACTCCAGTCTGAAACAACTTCTGTTTCATCCCACAGGACTACTTCGATGCCTGGCGGCACCGCTCGCGTCTGAACAACTTGAATCGTTTGAGGGTGACAGTTGCTAGAAATCAAAAAGCGATGCCCCTTTCCATTGGGGCTGCGCAAGCACAAGGCCATCGCCTCAGCAGCCGCTGTTGCTTCGTCCAGCAACGAAGCACCGCAAATATCCATCCCTGTCAGCTCGCAGACCATCGTTTGAAAGTAGAACAGCAGCTCCAGCCGCCCTTGAGAAATCTCGGGCTGATAAGGAGTGTAGGCGGTGTACCAAGCCGGATTCTCCAAGACGCTACGCCGAATGACTGCAGGCGTGTTGGTGCCGTAGTATCCACATCCAATGAAACTGTGCAGCGATTGATTCTGGCTGGCAAGCTGTTTCAGTTCAGCCAGCGCGACCGATTCGTCCACCCCGTCTGGCAGATCCATGGGAGAGGTGTTGACAATGGATGGTGGCACCACAGCCTGAGTCAGTTCATCCAGGCTCGTGTAGCCCAATCGAGCCAACATCTGAGCGATATCAGAATCGCGCGGGCCGATGTGGCGTGAAACAAAAGGCGATTGCGAAACGGATTTTTTGTGGTTGGCGTCACCATTAGTCGCAGACATGCAAACAGTTCCTTAGCTTGAGGGTGCAATCGTACAGTACGAGCCAGCGGGATGTGCTGCCTCGAACTTTTCTGTTTGCCCCTCTGTTCAGGTACCTGAGAGCTGTTCGATCAAAGGCCGGACCGGTGAGCGCCGTGCCTGTATCAAAATAGAATCTTGATCCACCAAAATTCAATCTGACGTGATCGTTTCCCCTTCGGTGGATGTTCGCTTTGGCACGCCAAGTGCGCTCAGCAACAATCTCTCTCCAGAGACGGCTGAAAGAACCGGCAGTTCAGGGTGCCTGAGCGATTGAGGGCTATTCCTTGCGCCTTCGGCGTTTCGTTTGATCTGTGACGATCTGCGAAAACTCTCCCACCGGTCTCGTATGCCGTAACCGCCATTCTAGCAGATAATTTGTCGCTTAGAAGAGCGGCGCGGGTTCTCAGATTCGGAAACCCTACGGCCAAAGATCCTTTATGGAGCGACAGTCTCGCCGCCAGCACGGGTCCCCAACGACCTCCAGATCGCCAGGTCGATCGTATTTCTTAAGATAGAAACCGATCCTTCTGCTCGCAATCCGTTAACGCCGGCGACATGTCGACTGCGAGCCGTCTTCCATCCGAAAGGGGTATAGATACTTGGAAATCCTCCACCCAACGTTACTCCGATACAGTCGTGGCATTTGGAATTGGGCGGATAGTAGAGGTTCAACAGTCCGATGCGGTATTCTCCGTTGGCCCACGAAAATCCGCGTGGCTCGGTGTAGTTCCAGGCGATGGCTGAATTACAAGCTCCGTCGCTTAGGGGTGCAAAGAAGACGAATCGATAGCCCACAAGCGGAGGTGTATTTTGATTGCCTGAATCGCCTAAGACGCTCTCCGACAAAACCAATGTATGGGAAGTGCCATCTAAGATATCGGCGAATCGAATCTTCGAATTGACGAAGAAAGTTCCATCCGTGTCTATCGGAGTACCTCCCTTGATACCGGTCCCAGTTGAAAAAGCGTAATTGGTCGGTCCAAAATTCTCATGCAGACGCCTCGCAGTGTCGCTGGGGCACAAAAATGCAGGCACGATCAAGCGAACTCCTTCCCTGTTCTCCGGAGTCACTCCAAAACTAGCGTTATAGAGTGGCTTGGTAAGATCCAAGGCGTTGAGAACATTTGAGTTCTCCATGTAGGGAGTCAACAATGCCAACGCTGACCAGCGGTAGAACGTCCATGGAGCGTTGGCGTTATTGGGGTTCTGTTTGGAAACGCTGCCCGGCGGAAGAAGATTCAGGGCGGAATGATGATTATGCACCGCGATGCCGATCTGTCGCATATTGTTGCTACAGCTCATTCGCCTGGCCGCTTCGCGAGCCGCCTGCACCGCAGGCAGCAGCAGACCAATCAATAGACCGATGATGGCAATCACGACCAGCAGCTCCACCAGCGTGAAACCGCCACGAGCAACATATTGTCGAGGCGACCAAATTGTCGGATGCCTCATTCGGGCCACCTTGCTTTTGCTAAGGGACAGTGATGTTGCGAAGCTGTCGAGTTAAATTGGCTCGAACTTCCAAAATATCATTGACAAGAATGACGCCTGTCTTGTCAATATCCAGAGCACTATCCGAGCTAACGGAATTGGTTAGCGCACCTCTAACTTGCAAAATATCAGCCACCAAAACGGTATACAGTCCACCGGAAACATTTCCAGACGTTTCGCCTTTCAGATGCCCCAAGAAAAATACCTGTGGTTTCAACAATCCGGTATTGGCGTTAGCTTTCATCGTAATTCTCAACCAGCGGTTTTCAATTTGATTGTCGGTCCACTGAATGATGACCCGATCGAGCGAGCCGGGTGTGACATTGACGCTGCCAGGGGCCGGCGCGATTGGCCATCCGGTTGGCGGATTGGCGGTCAAATCAAACGCTCCTTCCGGACTGACTTGGAACTCAAAATCACTGGCGCTCAGGCTTGCAGGCAATCCTAGATCTTGGATGTCAAATCCAACTGCGTTGATGCCTCGACTCGTATTGATCAGATGGCTGTAGGAAAGGGCGGTAGGCACAGAGGTCTGTTGGTACAGTTCTTTTCCGGAATCGACCGCAGAACCGGGACCAGACCAGCCATCGTGCAGTACCAACGTATCGGTAACTACTGCCGGTAGGATCGTTATGCCGCTGAAAGCCATGGAGCCCGTAGCAAAAGTTCCTAACAAAGTGCCGCTGGAATCAAACTTAAACAGTCCACCACGTTCCCCACCAAGATCGCTCGGATTGGATCGTCCCAGTGCGCACACAAAGATATTTCCGTCACGGTCAATCGCAACACCTGAGGGGCTGGTACCAACCGAGCTTCCCGATCCGGTTCCACTAACCATTGCGTCCGTAACCGTGATCGAACCGATCAGCGATCCCCCCGAATTGAATTTCAAGACATTGGCTGAAAAACCGATGCCATGTCCTATGT
>DAIRSD010000316.1:0-5687 GCA_036804625.1 Aureliella sp.
GAAATCGAGCAACAATCCAACAATATCCCCGGCCTGTACCTGGGTTCCACACTCGACCAGCGGCTCGTAGTGTCCGTCGAACGGGGCCACGCTAAAGCACTCACGCTGAACCCTCTCCAGTTTACGCTGAGTGCCCGACTTGTGAAAAGCGATCTTTTCGATGGTTCCGCGCAGCTGACCATGATGAATGGCCGCAGCCAAGACTCCATGCCGTGCGTAACGTACGCCTTCTAGATTGACCGCTCTGGCCCACCCCAGCTCGGTTCCCACCATAATTTTACCCATCCGTTCAGCTTCGCTAGGTAACAAGCCCGGGGTCTGATTTTGATAGACCATCAAAGCGGGAGTCCCGAACCAGCGAGCGGTTTCTTCGATTAGCTTTGCCTGCTGCGGATCTTCGACATGATGGTAGTTAGCACAGATGGCAAAACGAGCCACATCACCGCCAGAGTGCAAATCCAGCACAACATGTACTTGCGGCCAAATCCACTGGCGAACAAAGGCGGCAATGCGATGTGTAATTCCTGAAAGTGCAGGTGGCGTGCCAGCTTGGTCCACAAAGGCTCGATTCAAATTCCCTCCGTCATCCAGCACGCTTTCGCGTGTCCCTGAACGGAAGGCGGAAGGGTTAAGCACCGGAATAAAAATTATCCTGCCCAGGACATCCTGAGTCTGTATCTCGGCAAGCAATTTTTTCAGCGCCACCGGTCCTTCATACTCGTTTCCATGATTGGAACCAAAAGCAACTAGACCTTGACCCGGTCGTACGTGTGCCCCTACCCAAACGGTTAACGGAATTAAGTGGTCGCCCCAGATACTGTCATGCTCAAGTGCTACCCAATAGTCCCGTCGCCCTGGAGAATCCAAATCAAGCCGCTCAGGGCGAACAATCATTCGTGACACGATTCATTGCCTCCAAACATCGATTATCTTAGTTTCAGTTAACATAGTTTTTTAATGGCTGTCTTCGTCAGCAATCCGAAATAGATTGTAACATGGCGTTCACCATTGCGGGACCTGACTCAGGAGTGAATGGAAATTGATTGCAGTACTTTGGCGACTGGAAGCCTGCATAACTTCGGGCGATGATGTCGTGTTCGTCCGGCAGATAACCGATACGACCGTTCGCATAGCAGGCGATCATCAATGATTCGATGGTCGATCGCTGTCGCAAATCCAGAGCTAGCGGCGCGAAAAATTCACTGGAGTTAGCAACCACATACAGTTCCCCAATACGAATCGCCTGCACTTCGGTTTCTAAGTGTTCAGGACGCTGTTGGTAGTCTTTCAGCATCAGATCGGTCCATTCGATATGAAAGCGGCACATAGCCCGCACCGCTTTCTCCTCACTACCGCCATGCCGACGGATCATGTCATCTGGCCGATTAGTCATGACTCTGCCAAAACCCTCTCGCCAACCCGCGAAGTCGTTACACACCAAGCGTCGCTGAGCTTCGAGACGATCCTGCATGATCTCGGCTTCAGTCCAACGTCGTGTTGGCAGCAGCACTTGCCGCTGGCTGAAAGAGACGGTCTGATTATTCGATTCAAGGTGTCGGCCTCGTAACGACTCCAACGCGGCCACAGCCAATCGCTGACCTGGCAGTTGCCAACTCTCTGGAGTACTATACTCTGGGTGAAAATTCACGTCTCCGCAGGCACCTTGAAGATACATGACGGTTGCCCCAGGCAATGCTTGTTGAATCCGGTCACAAACCTGTCCGGGCACGTCACGACTGACAGCAAATGGGCACAACTCCGTCAGGACGGTTGGGTGGGCCGCAAAGTTGACTAGCACTGCCAGTGGCGAGCCGTCAATTCGCTCCAACCTAGCAACGGTTAGCGTCGGATCGATTTGTCCATCGCGCCGTGTCCGACTATAGGACAGTTCATGGATGGCTGTGGTCCCACTGCAAAGCCTAGCAGGCTGACGTGATTGCCATGCCAAGATGCCTGCCGTGGCTGCCTGACGACTGGCCCAATCCTCGTAGAAAGGATCGCATTGTCCAACGCCTAATAATCCGCCTGCAGCCGGCGCGTTGTGACTGTGCGAACAGGTTATTAGTATCGACTCAGGTGCCATGCCAGTGGCAGTGGCAATCATCTGTCGCGTTCGATTAGTAAACTCAGTATCAATTAGCATCAGGTCCAGCGTAATGATCATGACGCTGCACTGTCTATCACTGACAGCCAACGCCGTAGCACCTAATGGATCGCGAATCGTTTGCCACCGTCGCTGAATGTAGTATCCCCAACCCGCCAACTCCACGCCCCAAAATGGCGTTAGAGATGCTCTGGCAATACCGGCGATCAGTTGCGTCATAGTAACAGTCCTTGAAATAGCCAGCGGCTATCGCCGCTACTAAAGAAATCGGATAGGATCATCGGAAACCTCGCTTCTCCAGATTTTATCTTGGGGTTATTTTCATTGTGGCCGCGACCTTCCAGGTTGCGAAGTAATCGCCACAAACGATTTCGACAAGCTGGAAGCATGTCGCCACATTTGCTTTTGACAAGCTGGAAGCGTGTCGCCACATTTGCTTTTGACAAGCTGGAAGCGTGTCGCCACATTTGCTTTTGACAAGCTGGAAGCGTGTCGCCACATTTGCTTTCGACAAGCTGGAAGCATGTCGCCACAATGTTTTTTGATCAGTTTTGAAACCACTTAGACGAATATCATAGCCGGTCCTCCTATGCAGATCACCTCCATAGAAACCTTTCCCACTCGCATTCCGATCAAGCCAGAGCGCCGGATGATCTCGGCATTGGGACGACACGACGTGTCCGACTATCTGCTGGTACGCGTCGAAACCAATGAGGGTGTTTGTGGAGTTGGCGAGGCAACTGTAACGCCGTGCTGGAGCGGTGAAACGGTGTGGGGGGCTCATGCGCTGATTCGCGATTTTCTGGCACCTGCATTGGTAGGTGCCGATCCATTCGACGTTATTGAGCTGAATCGTCGAATGGACGCGGTGGCCGTTGATAACTGGTTTGCCAAATCGGCAATTGAGATGGCTGCTTGGGATATCGCCGGTATCTTTCAGCAGCGACCCGTGTATGAATTGCTAGGCGGAGCCTGCAGACCGCTTGTGATTCGCAGTCGGTTTTCCTTGGGCGCTTATTCCCCCGAGTTGTCTGCTGATCGAGCAGTCGAACGCGTGCGGGCAGGTTTTGATACGATTAAGATCAAAGTCGGGACTGACCCCGAGCAAGACATCGCGCGAGTTCAGGCGGTTCGGCAAGCCGTCGGAAAAGATATTCATCTGACCATCGATGCCAACGGAGGCTGGAATATCGACCAGGCGTTAAAAAGCTTGGAGCAGTTGGAGAGTTGCAAGATCGAACTGGTTGAACAACCGCTGCCGCGACGCAATTTTTCCCAGCTTAAGCTGCTTCGCGAACGAACGGGTTGTCGCATCTTAGCCGACGAAAGTTGCTTTGATGAAATCGAAGCTCGCGAGCTGATACTTCAGGGTTGTTGTGACGCGCTGACCGTTTATCCCGGGAAGAACGGTGGGATACTCAAAGCACAGCGAATCGCTCAGTTGGCTGCGCAGTACGAAATACCCTGTACGATAGGATCGAATTTGGAGTGGGACGTGGCCACGGCGGCCATGCTGCATTTGGTTATTGCGACTCCTAATATTAACGTCGAACAGATTCCCGGTGATTGTTTAGGCCCTTTCTATCACGAAACTTCAATCGTGCATCAACCATTAGAAATTGACGGGCCACTGACAACGATGAACAATATCCCAGGTCTCGGCGTCAGCGTGGATTGGGATCGAGTTTCTCGATACAAGTTGTACAAGCCATAGGGTGAGACAGGAATACCCAGGTAGGTGATGAACATTATTGTTTTAGGATCTTCGGTGTGGCCACACAGCATTCAGCACCTATCACCGCGCTCGCTTTTCATTTGTACGAGCCGAAGTAATTCCGCCATGCTACGCCCTGCTATAGCGCCAAAGGCATTACCGGGCATAGCCCCAATGGATCACGCTGACGGTTGATCGCCTTAACCAACAGACTGAAGCAATTCAGTCTGTGAAGAATGTAGCCGCCAATCGACCAAGTGAAGTTCTACGGTTCGATAGCCGCGAAATTCATTGATCGCTGGGCGAAACGCAAGGTCGAGCGGCTGCTGGTGGTTTTGTTGCAAGTCGGCAAGCCATTCTTCGGCGCGTCCAAATGCCAGCGCCCGCATGCTGCATCCGTGTTGGGTAATTTGCATGCTGAAATGTTTGCCGCTTTCCCCGAGCAGCTTGGGGGCCTCGCGAAGCCTCACTCCCACAGCGCAAAACAACGGCCGACTGTTCTGCATACCGAAGGGCGACAACTGCTCGATCTGCTGCATGGTTGACAGATCCAATTGCCCCAGCGCGGCTTGAGCGTCAAAAGTCAGTTCGGGGGCTGCGGCGGTTTCACTAGCCTGCTCGGCAACCGCCTCCAGAAATGCGGCGCGAAAGGCCAATAGCTGCGAATCCTGAATCGTCAGTCCTGCGGCGGCTGCGTGTCCACCGCCGCTGACCAGGAAATCTCGGCACTGCCTGATCGCCTGATGCAAGTTGATGCCGTTAGGGCTGCGGGCCGACCCGACTCCAGGTCTTGTCCCCAGTTTGTCCTGAGCAATCAAGATCACCGGTCGATGATGCTTTTCCGCCAGTTTGCCAGCTACGATGCCGATGACCCCTGGGTGCCAACTGGGTGAACAAAGCACGAAGGCTGGATCGTCCGAAACGGAATGCAATTCTTTGATCTGTTTGCTGGCTGCTATTTGAATGCTTCGCTCCAGAGTATTGCGAGTCTGGTTGAGTTCCTGAATGTAATCGGCCAACGCAGTTGCACGATTCAGATCTTCGGTCACCAGCAATTCAACTCCCAACTGCGCTTGCCCTAGACGCCCTGCCGCGTTTAGTCGCGGAGCCAAGGTAAAGGCGATATCTTCTGCGTCCAGTACCTGCTTGCCGCTAAGCTGCGTGGACTCTTTCAGTTTCTGAATCCCCAGGGTCGGGGAACTGACCAGCATCTTGAGACCATTACGCACCAACACTCGATTTTCATCGACCAGCGGAACCACGTCAGCCACCGTTCCTATCGCGGCTAGCCCTACCGCTTGAAGCAAAAAATCACGCAAGTGCTGAGCAACACGCTGCGACCCTGACTGACTTTGACACAATGCCCAGGCCAGCTTGAACGCGACGCCAGCGCCACAAAGATCCGTAAATGGGTAGTTGGTGCCGGGCAGTGCTGGATGCACGATGGCTGCAGCTTCGGGCAAACGGTCTCCGAACTGGTGATGATCGGTGATGATCAGAGTCAGTCCCAACTGCTTGGCACGACTTGCAGCTTGCGCGTTGCCTATACCGCAGTCGACGGTGATGATGGTCTGCTTGCCCATGGCCGCAAATCGCTCGATGGATTCTGGTTGCAATCCGTAGCTATCTTCCAAACGATTTGGCAAGAAGTAGGTCACTCGCGCGCCCAGCAGTTGCAAGCACTTGTATAAAATCGCCGTAGCCGTCATCCCGTCGGCGTCGTAGTCCCCATGAATAAGAATCTCGTGGCCGGCTGCGATGGAATGGCCGATCACCTTAGTGGCCTGAACCACTCCTGGTAGTTCCTCGGGGGGGCGCAGTTGGGTCAGCTTAGCGTCCAGAAATTGCCGAGCCAGCTCAGGAGGGTCG
>DAIRSD010000317.1:0-5675 GCA_036804625.1 Aureliella sp.
CGAACGTATGTGACTAGGCCGTCGCGGAGAATCGCAAATAACAAAGCGATGCAACTGAGCGGCGGTGGCGACGCTTCCGACAACGCCGAGTCGACTCCCGCCGCCCGCTGATCGCATCCGTTGAACTAAGCCGACTCCGCTAGCGTGTTGGTTCTTCGAGACTCCATCTTGCAGCAGAGTCTCTTGGTTGTCCTCTTAGACGCGACACACACGACAGTAGCCTCGCTTCAGTCATCGAGTCACTTCTGGCGCGCTTGTAGTGATCGTCGCGCTTCGCGCGCTTGTGCTCATCGTCGCGCTTCGCGCGCTTGTAACAATGGGCGCGCCTCGCGTGCTTAACTCGTCTCTGTCGATCGGCGCGCCTGGCTCGCTTATTCCTTGATCAACTTCGCGACGTAATTCTTTTTGCTTCGTTCTTCGTTGTCGCTCTCAGCATGCCATTCATTTTTGTTCCATGCTTGTTGTGTCGCAGCTACTGTGGTTGCTTCAATTCTGTCATCTGCTTTCCCTACACCAAGGAGCACTCAACATGATCCCTCATGAGCGTCGCATGAACCCTTACATCCGGGCGCATGGTCGAAGACATGCAAGTCCGCAATTTTTCCAACAGCACCATCGACTCCTACACCTGGCACGTCGATAAGTTCTGCCAATACTTCGGCAAGCGACCCAAGAAACTCCCGATGGTCCTTTCAGACCATGAAGCTGCCAAGCTGATCGAATGTGTAGAAAACACCAAACATCGAGCGGTACTACTGACTTGCTATGCAGTCGGTCTGAGACTCTCGGAAGCCACTCACCTGAAAGTTACCGACATCGACGGCCAGCGACAACAGATTCGCATCACCGAGGGAAAGGGACGCAAGGATCGAATTGTCAATGACAAGAACGGCCAAGTCACCTTGATGGCTAGAAGCAAGGACAAGCGTGCTGGCAACCCGATGAAGCCAGTTGAACTATCGGGTCGCGAGTTCGTTCGCCGCTGGGCGATGCACCACCAGAACCAGAGGCCACATCGGATGACGAAGCCGCCGGCGACAGCGGACCACCGCCGATCAAGTGTCCAAAGTGTCAGACCGAGATGACCTGCATATCTAGCAAGCCACGCCCAAGCTGGCCAGACGTCTTCAACATCCGAAGCTACTCCAGCCACCGTGTCTTACTACCAATACACGGCGGAAGGTTCTACAAACCCGACGACTAATCGCTATATCCACATGCCACAGCAGCCAGCACCGTATCAAACACTCTTCCAACCCCCGCGTTGCCAAAAACTATCAAAGGCGACCTGTCAAGCAGTCTGTACCAAAGCCATTACACTGACCGAGCAATCGCTCCAATCTGCTCAATCGGTGCGCCAAATCATCGCACAACAATCCACCAAGCAGTTGCCAAGCCGCCGGTCAGTCTGATACAATGACAACTACCTGAGTTGAAGGCGACTGGAATCCGCATACAGGCAGAACTGGCAACGGCCAGATCGGGGGCACACACCTCTCCGAGAGCAAGCCGCGCCAAAAGCAACGTCCCACTGGACCGCTCCGTCGGCTCAGTCGGGCGCACAATCTAACCGGCAGCAGCAACCACACCAGCGTCTGGCGACCGCCTCAACTCACATGCCGCTGCCGGTTAGATTGCAATACGTTTGTTACTTGCCTCGAACGTCCGACAGCACGAGTCCCATAGGATGCACACGATGATCAAGCTATTGCGGGTGACGCCTCTACAGGGATACAGACTCCATCTCGAATACGACGACGGGACGGTCGGTGACGTCGATGTCTCTGACTTGATCGGCAAAGGCGTTTTCAAGGCGTTGACCGATACCGCTGTGTTCGAGTCCGTGGCGGTTGGCGAACATGGCGAGGTTCGTTGGACCGGTGATTTAGACTTGTGCGCGGACTCATTGTATTTGCAGATGACCGGGAAGTCCGCGGAAGATTTGTTTCCAAGTCTTAGGGCTCACAGTGATGCCTGAACTTAGCCGGTTTTACGGTATCGACAACAAGATTTTCTACAACGATCACAATCCGCCGCACTTTCATGCCGAGTATGGATCGTCACAAATGGTCGTCGACGTAAATACGCTTGCTGTGATTGGCGGTCGTCTGCCGCCTCGCGCGACTGGACTCGTGATGGAATGGGCAGCCCAGCACCAACAGGATCTGCGGGACGCTTGGCATCAGGCGCGAAATATGGAACCCCTGGATCGAATCGATCCACTACCATGATGCCCGCACCAAAACGGCAAGTAAATCGGGTAGCCGCCGCCATTGCTGACGGCGGCCCCCACACCACCTAGCATGCGGGTCCGCACTAGGCGGCTTGCACGAAGAGAAGCCAACTCGTACCACAGTTGCTTTAATGATAATAAGCCTTGTTGCCCAAGCCACTGGTCAGGCATCGAATAGCGTAAGGCAGGTGTCCGAGACATCCGCCAATACTTCTTGCGACTAACCGCGTGCTTGATCGCCAGGTCGAGACCCACGCCCAGTGCAACTAGACTCTTCACCTTAGCGCGCGGTAGTCGCCACTGTTTCCAGTAACACATTCGCACGCGGCGTCGAATCCAACCGTCCTGCGTGGCAATGTCATCCAACTGACGGGCCAGACCGAAGTAGCCTATCCAACCTCGCACATAACGATTCAGGTCAGTCAGACGCCGTTCCGTCGAGATACCACGACTGCGGCCGGTGAGTTCTTTAATGCGTTGCCTGAAGGTTTTCAGTTTCCTCGGTGCGACCTTGATCGTCGCCCGCTTGCAAGTAGAGGCCGATCAATCGCAGCAGTCTTCGGTCGTGGACTTTGCGGCTAACCCGGCTCATTAACACGTCGTGTTGAACCCGATCGAAAAATTTCGAGAGGTCAACATCAATGCAATAAGCATGACCTTGCCGGATGATCCGTCGGCTGACTCACTCGGCCGACCGGCCTTATATCAAGTTTCTGTTCGTACCCTTGCAGCTTGGACGAGAAGGCGTCTGAGTGGCCATCGATTGCCGTCGGTGATCCGGCGGCAAAGACAAACTCAGCGTTTACGCACACCTTCGCGGGCTTCTTTCCCACATTCGGTCGCCCTCCTGCGGTTGCCCTCATCTAGTACTTGCACCTAGAGAATTACATTTGGTATACTGCCTTTCCGTTAGGTCTCGTTCTCGTACAGGGGACTTCCACCCCACAAGTTAGTCGGCATGCCAGGCATACCAAGCGTTGAACGCGAGCGGGCGGCAACGTGGGTTTTGAAATCAATGTCACACGCGCCCGCAGCGTGAACTTGGTCGTTCGCGGCGGAAGCACCAATTTGCGAGTGCTCTCTTTTTCGTGTACGATAAATCCATGAACAATGCGACAACAGTTCCGATCGAATCGTTTACCGTAGCTGAAAAACTCCTGTTGATGGAACGTCTTTGGGAAGATCTCTCGAAGCAGCCATCGAATGTCGCGGCACCTGAATGGCACGGAGATGTGCTGGCTGCCCGACTGGCTGCCGTGAAAGAGGGGCGGACCGAGTTTGTCGATTGGGATGCTGCCAAGTAGCGACTAAGGAATCGACTTCAATGAAAATACGGCTTCTGCCCGAGGCCGAAAGAGATCTTGAGATCGGCGCTAATTTTTATGAATCACAACGGCCAGGTCTTGGCTCTTATTTCAATGACTGCCCAACTGCGGACATCGAATCTTTACGGATCTATGCTGGCATCCAATGAATTGGCAGAAGCGATCATTCCCTTCCTGGCGGAAACCGAACAAATGAAGGCTTGCGACAGTCTTATTACAGGTAAATAGTCGAAGCGCAAATGTCGTAAATTTGCGATTTCGTTTTTGCGATCTAACAAGACGATGTGCCAGCGAGTTTGTGTCGAGTCGATCAACGGACTTTGTCAGAATGCTTGATGATAAAATCAACTAATCCATGGCTGCGGAAGAAGCCTGGCCAATAATTGTGCCCTTGGTCTGGGATTAGCTGTAACTGAACCAAATCCCCTCGGTTTTTAACTTGGTATTGCTTATGAAAAGCGACTGAGTTGCTTTCGAGCGGCACAACTTGATCAAGGGCTCCATGGATGAGATAGACGGGAATGCCTGCTTCTGCAAGTTTGTGGACTAGAGCGATGGGATTATGAATTCCTAGGTTTTCAGACAGTTCGCCGGCTGTCATGCGATACGCCTTTGCCGCCGGCTCCAAACCAGGGTAGTTGGTTAAATCAAACACGGGATAGATACCTGCCATTCCGGATACTCGATTGGGATGCTGAGCGGCCCATTGGCAAACCCAGAGACCACCGCGACTACGGCCTAGCAAAACCGGTCGGTCATCAAATCCGCGTTGCTGCGTCAAATAATCATACAGTTGAGTCATGGCAACGACACATTCTGGACTGCCGTATGCTTCGCCAACATCCACTCCAGCGACCGCAATGCCCGCGCTTAGAAGTTGCTGGTGCATCCATCGTTCGTGTTCGTCTGGATAGTTGGGCAGTAGTGTTGGTGCGTACATGACCCAGGGCTGAGGTTGTCTTCGCTGCGACTGTTCCGGAAGAAACAAAAAGCCGTTGCGACTGCCAATTTGAATCAACTCTCCGGGCAGCATGGGCTGATCGCGGCGGCTTAATACAGCCGTTACATTACCCAGACCTGGCGGAGCGGTAATCGAATCTCCGTCGACTGACTGTGGAGGTAAGCTTTGCCCTTGATCGATGTCGATCCACACGACGCTCCAACTAGTACCAGCGGTTCCTTGATCTGGGCCTTTTCGCGAGCCCGACACATCGCGAGGCTGAAAGCGAACGGTGCGTTCGTTGGGGCTGGATGGAAAATAGAGTACTACGGTGGAGTCGTTTTCTGAGGCCGCTGCATAACATTCGTTGGGTTGGCAATCAACCAGCCGGTCAGTGGCTGGTGTCAGATTCCATGCCGGAACACTGGCGGTCATTCGCCGAGCCGCTTTTAAGCAGGCCACCGCCTTGTCGTTGATCCCAAGCCCCGAATCTGGGCGATGAAATCGAACTGAGGCGACTCCACCCAGCAGATGCCGCCAGAATCGTTCGATGGCATCTTGGTCGGTATGACCAAACTTATTGCCGTCCGCGCCATAAGTCTTCGTGGTGTTCATTGGACGCGGCCGGCTGCTGAGATAATCACGAACGTAGGCTAGGTTATCCCAGTGCTTGCGACCTTGATTGTGATTATTTTGACTGACATCGACATAATCGTACAGTTCGGGATGATCAAAGGTCTGCTTGTGGCGTGAGGCGCTCAAATCCCAGTCGTCCCACATTTCTGTGACACACACCTTCACGCCACCATCGTTTGCACGGCGGCGAACCAAATCTGCCCAGTGTCTACTCCAGGCTGGTTCCGCTTGTGTTTCGTTATCAATGCAATACAGAACATGGTCATAACGCAAAGCTATGTCCAGTAGTTTATGCACAAACGCCTCTTGCACTTTGAGTAGTGGCTGGATATGGCGCTGGCCAGGTGTTGAGAAGAAAAATGGCTGCTTGTTAGCACCGGGATGATCCGGATACTTTTGTTCCAACCCAGTTTCCTGGAAGGTGTAGGTTATATTATTGGCTGGATTCAAAGGATGAATCTGCCAACGATTGCTGCCTCCTACATCGGTGTAATCAAAACGATCCCAGATTTCGATCTGCACAAAAATCTCGCGACGTTTG
>DAIRSD010000318.1:0-5673 GCA_036804625.1 Aureliella sp.
AATAGCCGCATTGAAAAGGTCTAGATAGTTCACGACCAGAGCAGGATCTTCGGGCAGCTCGGCATCCATCGTCTCGGATTGGCCTTCCACTCGTAAGACCGTTCCAACTTCATTCAGCCGCACCTTTCCCAGAACCTCTGCCCAAAGGCCGGTAAAAAACTGGGCAGTAAAGTCGAAGGTCGACGCACCATTTTCCAGAAGACCTGGTGAAATTTCTCGTACGGAACCTTTAATGTCCACTAAAGCACTGTCCGTTAGGTTGAGTACACTTGCACCGTCATTGATCAAGAGTCGCTCAGCAACAATCTTAGCATTGCCACTGAGATTAACTACCGGTCCCCCTTCACCTAAATAAAGCGAGCCTTGATTAAAGCCTGCTGTTGAGGGACTACGAGACGAGGCACTGATAGTTCCGCCGCTCACATTGAGAGTCGCAGTCGCCCCAGCTTGTGTTCCACAATCAATTCGATCTCCGTCGATCAGTCCACCGGTCATGGTTAATGTAGTTGTCGAGCCAGTTCCGCGGCCGAAAGTAAACGAATTACTGGCGTACATGGTCCCATTCCCCGATAGATTGACAGTTACTTGACTGTTATTCGCTCGAGCAAACTGGACGTTGCCAATGGTTGATTCCAAAAGGCCAGAATCGGATATTGACACGGAAGCGGTATTGGCGGCAGTAGTAGTGTCTTGTCCGCCAAATCTGATCAGATCATTGGACACGATCAGCGAACCGCTGCCGGATATCGCCAGTGACGCATTGGATGGTGCAAGTCCATCCGCTGAATCAGAGAATCTTCCAACACCGTTGATAACAGTCATCGTACCGCCCGTGATGTTCAACGATCCATTGCCATTATTTGAATGACCTACGCGTAAGCCAATAATGTTTGCACCTGAGGAATTGACTGACACCGTTCCACTATTGAGATTGAATACACTGCCAGCATTTGCTAATGGCCCAATGAGCAGACCACGTCCTGTGCTTACGACACCTCCGTTGACAGTCATTGTTCCGACGCCGAGATCGCTAGCGTCATCTCCCAACTCAATATTACGATCGGTGGTCAGGCTTCCACTATTATCAACGAGAACCTCCCCAACGCTTCCTACTCCATCGCCGACTTTTAAGGTTCTGATTAGAGTAACAGTCGAATTTAGCGTCGCTTTGTTGACTCCATCCAGATTTACTGTGAGAGTCGTCGCGTTCGAGTTGAAATTTGGTGCAGAACTCCAATTTGAGGCATTCAAAAAATCATTGTCTGCCGCCCCGTTGGTCCACGTCTGACCCACCGCAGGAAGCGACTGGCCGACCAAACCCATGAAGATGCCAAAGCGACAGACGGTAAGCAGTTTACTGCGAATTGAAGCGCAATAATGGTTGGCCATGGAGTGTTCCTTTGCTGCGTGATCAACGAGAAGTAGGAAAATGGGAATTCAATCGAAATCAGAGTTTTCCAGTGTCGGAATACTCTATCAATGTCTGTGTCGGGAGCATTCTACACCCTTGGTCCCAAGATTAAGAAATGCATGCCCTCTTTAGAATCCACGGTCTATTTGTTGATTTTGTGGATCTTTCGGCAATAAAACCCCGCGTTTTGGTGGTGTCTCAATGCACCAAGGAACAGATACAACCAGCGGGGCAGCCGGGCGCGGTGATTGTAATGCCACCGCTCAAAAACATCCTTGAATTCATTTTGACCAATGAAAACACTGGTCGGGAGTGCGAGGCTCCTGCCGAGCTTCTTCGGGCTACCAACCTAGCATCCATTGCTTGTTAGCGTTAGTTGGCGGCCAGAGTCGGGGGCGCGAGGCTCATGCAGTCAACATCTTTGAATTCGTTTTGACCAATGAAAACACTGGTCGGGAGTGCGAGGCTCCTGCCGAGCGTTTTTGGGCTACCAACTCAACATCCACTGCTTGTCGATGTTTCGAGGTCGGCCCTGGGAAAGCTCCGCAGGAGCGTCGCACTCCCGAAATCTGAAATCATTCGTTCGAAAAGATGATTGGAGCGGTGATTGGAAAGCTCCCGGCTCGCGCAGGAGATCGATTCGATTTCTTGCTACTGCTTTGTAGGCAGTCCGTTATCTGGGCAGAGCGGCTTTCCAGCCTGATGCGAGCTGCGTAGCGAGCTGTTCGACCAATGCAGCATGTTCGGTGAGTCCAGCCAGATTTTCGTTCTCCTGCGGATCGGTCTGGTGATCGAACAGTTCCATTGCCACCACACGCGAGTGATCGTTGCGGTCCATCCACCGTGTCAAACGGTAGCGATCGGTACGCATCGAATAACCCATCAAGCCTCCGTCCTGCGATCGCGGGTATTGACTAAACGCAGCCGTTTTCCATGGCCGATTGGGATTCTCCAGCAACCGCTTGAAGCTTGCGCCCTCCAGATGCAACGGCAAGGGTAACCCGGCAAGCTCGGAAAGCGTCGGATAGATATCCACAAATTCCACCAATGCTCTGGTGTGCCGCCCCGCAGTCGCCATGTTGGGCACTGAGAGTATCAGCGGTGCATTCACATCGTTCTCGACGTTACTATGCTTGCACCAGGCATCGTGCTCGCCAAGCTTCCAGCCATGGTCGCCCCACAGGACGATAATCGTGTTCTTTCGAAGGTCCAACCTATCGAGTTCATCCAACAGCTTTCCGACCTGCGCGTCCATGTAGCTAATACAGGCGTAGTATCCATGCTTGAGTTGCCGAGCTAAATCATCGGGTATCGAATTATCAGGTATACCACGGTAATTTCGCAATTCGCCACCGGGTTGGACTGAATACTCAGGTGAATTCTTGGGCCGGAATTTGTTGGATGCCAACTGAATGCTTGCTGGATCGTAGAGGTCCCAGTATTTTTTCGGTGCAACAAATGGCAAATGCGGCTTGACAAAGCCAACTGCCAAGAAAAACGGTTCGTTCCTCTGGCTCATCTGACCCAAGGCAGCGATTGCCATCTCTGCTACCTTTCCATCCTGGAACGTGCTGTCCGGTACATCAGCACTTTCAAATGCTGGACCGCGTGAACCTTTCGACTTCTTCGAGCGGCGATTGTTCTTGGCATTCTCGGTTGAAGCCGAAGACGGTTGACCGGTAACCGCGTTAGACGATAAATCCTGGTTAGTTTCACGATTTTCTGGAAGAGCGTATCGGACCGCTTTGGGAGTCTGCCACGGTACCGACCAAGTGGGCTCGTCATCAAAGCCACCGTGGTAAATCTTGCCAAATCCCTGAACGAAATAGCCGTTGTTCTTGAAGTGCTGTCCGAGCGTCACCACATTGGGGACTGCCGTACGGAAATGAGTCTCCAGATCCCAGACCTTGGTTGAATCGGGCCTTAAGCCCGTCATCAAGCTGGAGCGCGACGGCGAGCAGACCGCCTGCTGGCAATAGGCTCGGGTAAATACCATGCCCGAACTGGCCAAGCGGTCGATATGAGGACTTACAATAAAGTCTTTGCCGTAGCAGCCCAGTTCCGGGCGCAGATCGTCCACAGCAATAAATAGAATGTTGGGGCTGTCGGCTGCATGGATCGGTGCCAGCCAGACAAGCCCAAAGAGAATCAAGAACAGCCTGCGAATGATGCAATTCTTACGAGTATTCGTGTAGCGATTCGGTGTTGTTGTCATTGGGTCCATCAGCATTTTGAGGCTTCTTGTTCTTTTTCTTTCTGGCATGTCGGCCAGTGCCGTCGCCGTCTAGCCGACCAAGCATGAACCACTCGCCGCATCAACCACCTCACGACACCCTAAAACCTTCGTCCACGACGGCGCTGGGAGGCCGAATACAGATCGTCCAGAGCACTGTCCACGGCGGCCGCGTAGGCTGCGCCTTGTAGCGATTGATCGGTCAGAAGCGGTAGATCCGTGGCTGCAACAGCGGACTGGCTCGTGTAGCTATAGCTGAACTGTTCTGCTTCGTCGATAAAGCTACCGCCGCCGCCACCACTGCCGAATGCCGGGATCGTGATTTGCGTTAGCTCACTGGCAAGATTGCTGCGAGCAGCCAAGATGTCTGCGACCAAAACTGTTCCGCTCTTATCAAGATCTAAGGTGCTGCTTGCGTTTGCTATCTGAGCCAGAGCTGATCGTATCTGAAGAATATCCCCAACCAGAACTGTGAACCGACCTCCAGAAGGTCCGGTTGTCTCACCCTGAAGGTGACCAACATAATAGACCTCCGGTACCGTCAGTCCCGTGTTGGCATTAGCCTTCACGGTCACTCGCATCCACCGGTTCGCGATGGCGTTATTCGGCCAGGTGATCCAGACTCGGCTGGGCGAGCCGGACTGAACCGTCACGCTGGACGGTGCAGGGGCTGTCTGCCAACTTTCGACGGGATTGACAGCTTCGCTGAAGGCTCCGGTGGGACTCATCTGGAACACGAAGTCACTGGCCGTTACCGCTCCGGGCATATTGGCGATATCGAACACCAGGCCGTTAATACAATGAGTGGTGTTGATCAGGTTGCTGTAGCCGAGCGTCTGACCAATAAGCCCCTCTTTGGCCAGTATCTTGCCGCCATCAATGGATGATCCTGGGCCACTGTAGCTAGCATGATTGACAAAGCTTCCGACAATGGGAGAAGGCACGACCTGCACCTTCAGCGTGGCGGCCCCCTGGGTAAAGACTTCGCACGTATCAGGTCCGACTGTTTCATTGGCCTGCTGGGTCCAGCCAGGTCCGATGTTCAGCGAATCACCGGCATTGCGCCGCACCACCAGCGTGTTGCTGTGCGAGCTGATATTCAGGACTTCACGATGGGTGAGCGTCAGGGTGTTGTTGCCGCTGCCGGTGATGTCAATCTGTTCGATATCGACAATGCGATTGTCGGGAATGGTCGTCAGGTCTAGGTGATGTCCACTGCCATCCAGACGCAAGGTATCGGTCCCGGTGCCGCCGACCATGCGCTTGAATGTCAGATCGCTGACGGCCAACACATCATTACCACGCCCGCCAATCAGAATATCAGCACCACCATTTCCAACCACTGTATCATTGCCATCGGCTCCGTTTAGGATCTGTGCACCAGAGGCTCCGTTGAGGGTATTGGCAGAACTGTTGCCCAAATTCGCAGTCAGAATCGAATTGGTAAACTCGTTGCGGCTAAAGATCACATAGCTCTCGCCGGCATAGGACTTAGCATTGCCCGACGCATCGCCGCCGAAGGCCCCAATGATCAGATCGTCGAAGCCGTCGCCGTTGATATCCCCGGCGCGACTAGCCGAACGACCACTTTGGTCGATCGTATCGGCGCCCAAAATGCGAATCCCAGCCGTACCCAAAGTGGCCAAATCGATCGTGGCGGGCAGCGACTCAGCCCCAAAAATCACATAGCTTTCACCAGCACCTGTCCTGTTATTGCTCAGCCCATCTCCAAGCGGTGCTCCAACGATCAGATCATCAAACCCGTCGCCGTTGACGTCACCGGCACCGCTCACATAACGGCCGCTTATATCGGCAAGTTCAGCGCCGAAGATGGTGATTCCAGCCGAAGGTTTTGCCACCAATGCCACCGATCTGTCTCCGCACATTACCAAGCTCAAAGGCAATACGCCGGCGGTGCGCGCTTTTGCCGGTCTGCCCGAGGGCACTGCCAAGGTCATGAAAGAGTTGCGCCGGCAAGGTCACAACAGCATGCTGATCGGTGCGCAAATCTTTGCCGATCCCGACAACG
>DAIRSD010000319.1:0-5665 GCA_036804625.1 Aureliella sp.
CCCAACTGCAAGTAGTCTAGTCCAACACTGGTCAGCACCTGCAGCTTCTGCTGATCTATATGCTGGCCTCGTACTAAATGCCGCGCTTGTTGCACAGTCATTTGCAGTACATCTGCCACTGAGTGATCCCGGTATCGCACTTGTAGAATCTCTGTCCGATATCGCAGGCCATGACATTCTTGGCAAGGCATCACTACGTCGGGCAAAAACTGCATATCGATTTGTAGTACTCCATCACCCTCGCATCTTGGACATCGACCTAGTGGACTATTAAAGCTAAAATGTCCAGCCGTGAAGCCTCGAATCTTTGCATCGGTGGCCTCTGCAAACACTTTGCGAATTTCATCCATGGCTTTAACAACGGTCACTGGATTGCTTCGCTGCGAACGGCTGATCGGGCTCTGATCCAGTAGCAGACAATCGTCCAGATGGCCTAAACCTAGCAGATTTTCATAATTCAAGACTGGTTAGTGAGTACCGGTCAGTCTATTTGCTATTTCCGGAATAAGCGGTTCCTGTATCAGTGTGCTTATGCCTGAGCCACTAACACCACTTACCAGGCAAAGTACTCCAAGCGGAAATTCGACGTCAGAATTTCGCAGGTTGTTGCCACAACAGCCAGTCAATTTCAATACTCCACTTGGCTGGCGCGACTGCCGGGCTACCGGCACGATGCGCTTACCGCTCAGGTAGCTGCCGGTCAAGCTATCGGATTTTTCCAATTGGCTGCGCGGGCCACAGTAGGTGATTTGTCCTCCCTGGCTGCCAGCTCCTGGTCCAACTTCAACGATCCAATCGGCCTGATCCAACAACGCTTCCTCGTGTTCAATCATCACGACCGTGTTGCCACGCCCTGACAATTGCTTGATCGACTGAGCAAGTTGCTTTACATCGTGAGGATGAAGGCCAACCGATGGTTCGTCCAGCACATACAGCATGTTGACCAGACTTGAGCCCAATGCGGTTGTCAGAGCCGTGCGCTGCGCTTCTCCGCCGCTAAGCGTTCTGAGCGTTCGGTCCAGCGACAGGTAGCCGAGACCGACTTGACGTAAGTAGCCCAAACGCGAGCGCAACTGCCTGAGAGGCAACTGGATCATTTGCGCTTGCGAGGCGTTAAACTGAATGGGCATTGCGAGCAATTCGTCAAGCTGATCGATCTTCAAAGCACACAGTTGAGCAATGTTCTGTCCGCCCAGTCGATACGCTAGCGACTCCGGCTTCAGTCTGGCACCATGGCACTGCCCGCACCGGTTATAGCTGCGCCATCGCGACAGAAAGACACGCACGTGCATCTTGTACTTCTTGCGTTCTAGCCAAGCAAACAACCCTAATATGCCTGGGAATTTCGATCTCTCTTCGCCCTCGTAGACGATCTTCAGCTCATCATCCGTCAGTTGGCTGAACGGTGCATCGATCGGAATCTTGGCTCTTCGAAGTTGCACCATGGCATCTCGTTTAAAGTCGCTTAGCGATGGCATATTCCAGGGAGCGATGGCACCATCCGCTATCGACTTGGAGCTGTCAGGGACGATCAGCTTGTGATCCCAGTCGATCGTGTCCCCAAAGCCCTCACATTTTGGGCAAGCCCCCAGCGGGCTGTTAAAACTGAAAAGCTGTGGTTGCGCTTCAGGATATTCGATCTGACAGTCAGGGCAGTACAGTCGTTGAGAAAGGTCGATTCGCAACCATTGGACCTGATCGATCATTTCACGGTTTGGTTGTTGAACTCCGGTAAGCTCAGCCAAGCGACTTGTGTTGTGCGGACTGTCCTGCAAGAGTAGACTGGCCTGAACGCCCTCACCAACCAATTGCCCAAGCCCAAATGCTGTCTCAAGACTTTCTACACAGCGGTCTATAGCCAGCGTTCCGCTCAGCCGGTCGATCACAACCAAGGCATCTCCAGCGGATGGCAGAAGGGCCGCCAATTCAGATCGAATATCGTTGCTCAAGTGGATCGTGCTACCATGAGCGATCAATCGTACCAGTCCCTGTTGTTGCAACTGCCCTAGAACCTCGGCTCGATGCCCTATATCGTCCCAATGAATTGGTGCGGCGATCATCAGTTTGTTTGGAATAGGCATTTGCGACAGCCATCCAGCCACCGATGTGGAACTGGCCGGTTGGACCAGACGCCCGCAACCGTAGCAAACCAGACTTGCCGCATTAGCAAACAGCAGCCTAAGATAGTCCAGTGACTCACTGGCTGTGCCAACCGTACTACGATTGCCTCGAACCGAACCACCTCGTGTCACCGCTAAAGCTGGAGTCAGACCTTCGATCAAGTCGTAATCGGGCTTGTCCAGCCGCTCAAGAAATTGCCTGGTGTAGGCCGAGAAACTTTCGATGTAACGCCGTTGACCTTCGGCATACAAGGTATCAATGGCCAGCGACGTTTTTCCTGACCCAGACACTCCACACACGGCCACCAGCGCCCCGCGTGGAATGTCGACATCGACGTTTCTGAGGTTATGAACTCGCACCCCGCGCAGCCGAATCTGTGGCTGTGCGTTAGATGAGTGCTTTGGACCTGACCGGTTGATTTACACCTCCTTGGCGTCAATCCAGCTCATCAATCGACGCAATCGTTTGCCCACTTCCTCGACCGGATGCGATCGCTCAAGACGACGGCGTGCCTTGAAGGCTGGAGCACCAGCCCGGTTCTCCAGTATCCATTCACGAGCAAATTTACCCTGCTGAATTTCAGCCAGAACCTGCTTCATCACCTTCTTGGTCTCGTCGGTAATGATACGCGGGCCTGTCACGTAGTCGCCGTATTCGGCCGTATTCGAAACGCTATACCTCATGTAGTTCAGACCACCTTGGTAGAACAGATCCACGATCAATTTCAGTTCATGCATACACTCGAAGTAGGCCATCTCAGGTTGATAACCGGCCTCCGCCAGCGTCTCGAAGGCAGCTTTGACAACTGCGCTAGCCCCGCCCCACAGCACCACTTGCTCACCAAACAGGTCCGTTTCCGTTTCTTCGGCAAACGGAGTATGAATCACGCCACCTCGCGTAGCACCAATTCCCTTGGCATATGCAAGCCCGATTTGGAAAGTGGTATCGCTGGCACCGTCCGACAGAGCAATCAAACCTGGGACTCCACCGCCTTTGACGTATTCACTGCGGACCAAATGCCCAGGCCCCTTGGGAGCCACTAGCAAGGCGTCGATTCCCGCAGGCGGTTCGATCTGTCCAAAATGGATATTAAAACCGTGCGAACACATCAGGACGTTGCCTAGTTGAAGGTTCGGTAAGACGTGATTGCGATAGATATCGCCCTGTACTTCGTCAGGCAAAAGTATGTTGACGATGTCCGCTTGCTTGACGGCTTCTGCCACATCCAACGGTTTGAAGTTGTGACTGACTGCCAAGTCATAATTCTTGCTTCCAGGACGCTGGCCAACGATCACATTGCACCCGCTGTCTCGCAGGTTCTGCGCCTGGGCATGGCCTTGCGATCCGTAACCCAAAATAGCAATAGTCTTGTTTTTCAGCTTGGCTAAGTCAGCATCATTGTCGTAATAGATCTTGGCGACCATCGTTCACTTTCAAAAAATCAAAAAAGGGTTGAAATAGGGTTGTTTCTATCTTGTTGTTTGTCTTCGACACTTGATCAACAGATTCTGTTTTGGAGCACTAACACGTTTTTGCAGATTGGTTGGTTGCAGTTGTTATTCTGCCAAATCTCCAAAAACGGCAGTCGAATCTGACGCATTGTGTCCGCTTCTGACAAGCGCGATGCGGCCGGTGCGACTCAGCTCAGTAATTCCAAAGGGGCGCATCCGGTCGATGAAGGCTACGATCTTACTTTCGCGACCAGCGATCTCGATCATCATTTCCTCAGCCCCCACGTCGACGATCTTGCCTCGGAAGATATCCACCAGTTCGCGGATTTCTGTGCGCTGCGAGCGTGATGCGCGAACCTTGATCAACATCAGATCACGTTCGACAAAATCGCAGGCGCTGATATCCTGGACGGAAACCACCGAGACTACCTTTTCCAGTTGCTTTCGAACCTGGTCCAGAACGCGGTCGTCTCCACCCACCACAAAGGTCATACGTGACAGTTCAGGATTTTCAGTCTCCCCCACAGCCAGCGAGTCGATATTGTAGCCTCGCGAAGCCAGTAAGCCGGAAATGTGAGACAATACGCCCGGTACGTTTTGTACTAAAGCCGATAACAGATGCCGCATAGCAGTCTTTCGTCCATTGCTTCTTAACGCTGATCGATCGTTCCGTTCCTGGCTCGATCCATCAGCAACCATGTTGAAGCCAAATATGATACTTGCATTCGGCCGTTCCCTCAAGGACTTGACAAAGATCAATAATGTTCACTTCTGCCCAGATAGGACTTCGCGCTAGGCCGTTTTAACGGCACAATTTGCCAAAAATAGTTGTCTGGGCGGTTCGGCGGGGTAGCCCGTTGCCGGCTGGTCGTTTTCCTTGGAATTTCAAGCGGTTTTGTGGAGTAAATCAATGTTAGAGCGTTCTCTGGTACTATTGAAGCCTGATTGTGTTGAGCGACGACTGATGGGACAAGTTATCGCTCGGTTCGAGGCCAAAGGGCTGAATATCGTAGCCATGAAGATGCTGCGTGTGACCCCGGAACTAGCTAAAAAGCATTACGCCGAACATGTTGCGAAGCCGTTTTACCCAAGTTTGGAAGCCTTCATTACGTCGGCTCCTATCGTTGCTTTGGCCGTCGAAGGACTAGAGGTCATTCGAGTGATTCGTGACATGCTTGGGACCACCAACGGTCTGAAGGCGGCTCCTGGAACCATTCGCGGGGACCTTTCCAGTTCTCGACAGATGAATCTGGTACACGCTTCCGATAGTCCCGAAAGCGCCTGCCGTGAACTGGCACTCTATTTTTCTCCAGCCGAATTCTGCGAACACCAGTTACTCTTGACTCCATCACTACGCGCTTCCGATGAAGCATAAGCAAAAGGCTAAGGACAAGTCGATCCATCCTTCCGGCCTACACAATGAAATCACTTCTATTGGCTGAAGTGGTCCCCATTCCCTTAATCTTGAGCATCTGAGGCTGACCTCAGGGGTCAGAATAAGAATACAGCATTGCAGTGATATTCATTAGCTAGTGACGGTGCGCGTCTTCTTTCGGAATCTCTGGAACTTTTGCACACCGCCCGTTCTGTACTTTACGTCACAAACGACGGGCGATTGGGCGCGAATATCCGGCTGACCCCAGAACGATCGAGCGCGTTCAAAAAGTCGGGGATGAATTGGAGTGCCAGAGCGGCTTCAGCCCGATAAACCGGCATCACGCAAAGAAGGTTAACAATTTTTCCATCGGTTCGACGGAAATCTTTGTCGGCCAACAGCGCGGTGGCTGTAAAGGGCACGCTCGGGTGCAGGGGCTGCGGAGGATCGCAATTGGTAATAACGGTAACCGGGACTTGGAATACAGCCTCATGCTGAATGGGATAGGCCGCCAAGTCCAGTAATAGCTGGATCGGCCATTTGTATTTTGGGTGGAGCAGCCTGGGAGCAGCCTGGGGACAGTCCTGCTTGTCTGGGGGGAATTGGCTTTGAGCCTGGGGACAGTTCTGCTTGTCTGCATACACTGGGGACAGTGAACGTACTCGGGGGATTTATTTTCAAGAAAATTGGAAAAACACTGTAAGGTTTGAACCCTTTC
>DAIRSD010000320.1:0-5662 GCA_036804625.1 Aureliella sp.
CGCTGGAATATAAGTTTTTGTGCTTTCCCCATCAGCCGGATTGGGTTAGCAACGTGTTTACCCTAGCACCCGATTCGCGCAGCCTCCGGGCGCAAACCCGATTGCGGTTTGTCTACAAATGGTCACTCAAAGACGCAGACATTTCCATCTTGATATCTGGCACTTCTGGTGCCGACAGAGAAGTCACCTGTTCAACTCACATTCACGCTATTCAGGAATTCGTCAAGTATCTCAAACGAGCAGGCATAGGTCTGCGTTGGTTGCTCGTAGCCCTTCAGCGCGACTTCGTGTTGTTGAAACGGTGATGCAGTTTCGGTAAAGATGGTTTGAAACCACTGATGAGTGACTTCGCCTAGCGCGATATCTTGGTGTATTTCTTTAGTACAGCTCTCCAATCGAAAGGCTGCATTAACGGTATCCCCCAGCGGCGTATAGTCGGGTCGATCGGATGTGCCTTTGTTGCCAACTACTGCGTAGCCAGTATTGACTCCAACACCTACCCGCAGAGGGAAAGGAACTGTAAATCGCGTCTGAAGGACCTGAGTCATCTGCCAAAGCTCACGCAGAGCCAAGCAGATATGCACGATGTCACGTCCTTCAGGTAGGTTCGTTGGGTGTATCCAAACCGCCATGACAGCATCGCCAATGTACTTATCGACCTTACTACCATGTTTTTGAATAATGGAACCAGCGTCGCGAAACCAGGAACCAATCATCTTGGACAAAAGGCCTTCGTCCATCTCACGAGTCAACTTGGTGAAGTTTCGGATATCCATCACCAGAACTGAGATCAGTCGCTGCTCGCTCAGTTCAATCGTTGCACTTTGATCAACGTCGCCTGAATAGACAGCAAGATCCAGTTTGTTGCGTTGAGGGCTCTGGGGGCAAGTGAACTCAAGAAGCGTTTGATTGGGTGCAGAAGCTGTTTGGCCAAAACCAATCATATCGCCGTTATGCAGCATGACAGGGATGGTCACGCGCCTGCCATTGACAAAGGTGCCATTGCGACTGCCCAAATCGATCAAGTAGTATTCGGAATTCTCAGTGCGCTGGATCATCGCATGGTTGCGTGAAATCCAGCGTTCTTTGATGAACACAGCACAATCGTCATTGCGACCGATGTTCCAATTGACCCGGCCAGTCAGCGGAACACGTCGCTGCTTTTGGCCGCAGTGAATTGTCAAGTGCGCAATCATAGGATTGTTCATACCAGTCACAGAAGGCTGCAAAGTCGAATCAGGATCTAAAAGCCGAACCTCACCCTCCATAAGGGCGACAGGTTACCGGCTTAACAGTATAGACAGACTACTACTTAGATAAAATGGCCTGGAACTACTCGTAGGGTTCTAAAATCTTGGGTTACGCAATCTTTTGAGGTTGTTAGGGAATTTTACGGGTTAAAATGTTGCGATTCAGGTTCTAGGCAAAGCCCAACGCTCGGTCAGCAGAATGGCTTTAGCAAACTAAATCCCCGAAGCACCCACCATCCAAGTTCCAGATACCGATCAACGATCATGTCCAGCGCTACCGAAGAAATCTACGACTACTTGGTCATCGGCTCAGGTTTCGGCGGAAGCGTATCGGCAATGCGACTAAGCGAAAAAGGTTATCGCGTGGCTATTATCGAAAAGGGAAAGGAATATCGACCCGAGGATTTTCCCAAATCGAACTGGAACCTCCGCAAATTTTTATGGGCTCCACTGATCAAGTGTTTTGGCTTTCAGAAGCTGACCTTTTTCAAACAGGTCTTCATACTGAGCGGCGTGGGTGTGGGAGGTGGCAGTTTGGTTTATGCCAACACTCACATGGTGCCACCCGATGATTTCTTCAGCAATTCTGCTTGGAATCGCTTCGGCGACTGGAAGAGTCGTCTTATGCCGTTTTATTCCCAGGCCAAGTTCATGCTAGGAACAACCAAAAACCAACGACTTCATGAGGAAGACTTTCGACTACAAGAGGTGGCACGTGACATGGGAAGAGAGTCCACGTTTGATTCTGTCAATGTCGGCGTTTACTTCGGAGATCCCAAGATCGCTCAAGATCCGTATTTTGGTGGTCTCGGGCCGCTCAGACGAGGTTGTGTCGAATGTGCCGCATGCATGGTGGGTTGCAGGTACGACGCAAAGAATACTTTAGATAAGAACTATCTTAGGTTTGCACGACGCTTTGGCGCAAAGTTGTTTCCTGAGACCCTGGTCACTCGGGTCGAATATCGCGATCAAATTTATCATGTACACACGCAGCGTAGCACGGCATGGCGAACTCGAAACCGCAAAGTTTTTCGCAGTCGAGGCTTAGTGGTCAGCGGTGGTGTGCTTGGGACCATGGAATTATTGCTACGACAAAAGTACGAACTAAAAACGATGCCTGCGATTTCCAATGAACTAGGCAGCCAACTTCGCACCAATTCTGAGATGCTGTGTGGAGTTCAGTCGTACCATCACAAGCTGAATCATGGTATCGCCATATCGTCGGTATTTAATCCAGACGACCACACTCATGTGGAGATCGTCAAGTACTCAGATGGTTCGGACGCCATGGGAGTCTTTGGCGGCTACCCGGTTGGAGCTGGAGATAAGTCCACGCGAATCGTGAAGCTGCTGGGCTTGATGCTGACGCGCCCCGATATTTTATTGCGGTCCTATTTTCGAATGCTGTCCAGAACGTGGGCGAGATATACAGTTATTTTTTTGGTGATGCAAACGCTGGAAAGTTCCATGCGGATGGTGTGGCGAACAGGATGGTTCAAAGGCGGAATGCAAATTCACAATCAGGGCAGCCAGCGCGTACCAGCCCATATCCCCATTGGCCAGGAGGTGATCACTCGGTATGCAGCCAAGGTGGAAGGGGAACCTGCCAATTCGATCCCCGAAGTACTCTTCAACATGTCAACCACCGCTCATATCTTGGGAGGGTGTCCGATGGGTGACTCGGCAGAAAACGGTGTGGTCGACTCAACTTTTCATGTATTCAACTATCCCAATATGCTTATTCTTGACGGATCGATCATCCAAGGAAACATTGGGGTAAATCAAAGCATGACCATCACGGCGTTAAGTGAATACGCGATGTCCCTGATACCTGCAAAACCGGGAAATCAGAAGATCGCTTTGAAGGAACAATTGAAGAAGCCAGATTTGTTCACCACCCAGCCGTAGGCGACAGAAGAGTATTTTTGCGATTTTTCAAGAATGTCGTTTGCTCAAAAACAATTCTTGACCTAGGGTTGCTATTAGGCATTAAGCCCGCTGTTTTTAGTTAGTCTTGTTAGGTCACCAGCAGCCACTGGCGGCTGGTTAGGCGATGCCCGAGGAGCTGACCGAAATGTTGCGCACGTCTACCCCAAGCGCCAACGCGGAAGTGGAGATCGCTGTACGGCACCTTCTGACCGAAGATGCACGATTTGATGACCTCGAGCGGCGAACCTCGCATCGAGACCAACTGGTAAGGCCTGTTAGGATTGAACTGCCCCAGTCCAACCAGCCGCTAGTTGCAGTGACTCGAAATATCTCGACGCACGGAATCTGTGTACTGACCGATCGAGTGATTTCTGAGGGTATCACTGCCCGAATCAGCGTTCACTGCCTGGAAACTGGCTCTACGCTATTTTTGGCCGAATGTCGATGGGGGCGGCCTTACGGGATCGGTTGGTTCATTTCTGGATGGCATTTTGTGAACGTCCTTCCCAGCAGCCGGTAGCGTCCGAAGGCTCGACTTTCCCCCCGTTTGATCTCGAAAACCACGGAATCGCTCGCCCCCCTCCAATGACCGGGTCATGTTCTCGGATTGCCTAGACGAAACCTTCAGTATCCTGTAAATTGTCTCGGTTTCGGGTTTCTGCTGCATGGTAGGCCAGCGTAGCTTCAATTGGCAGAGCACCGCATTCGTAATGCGGGGGTTATGGGTTCGACTCCCATCGCTGGCTCTGGTAGCAGTGTTTGTTTGATGATTCCAGGAGTCAAATCAGGATGTCTATCGCTTCGACAGTTGACGTACACGACATGGTAATTTCGAACCAGTCTTTTGGTCCTAATGAGATTCGGCAACTTTGCAAGACGATATCTGAGGACTACAGCCAGCTTGGCATATTGCGTGACTCGATTGGCGAGCTGAGTCAATTACCCGAGCGCACTCCGGTCCAGGCGGTAAGACTTGGGGTTTGCCAGTACCTTGTCGGTCGATTTGCCGAAGCTAAGGAGACATTGCAACATTCCGATGGCGGCGCTCTGACGCAATACTATCTTGCCAAGTCGCACTTCCAAATGGACGAATTTGATCTGGCTATCGCTCATTTCGAAAAGGCCAAGACGGCTGGCTACGACGCGGATCAGTGTCAAATTGCCATTGCTGAAGTCAAGCGTTACGAAGGCAAATTGCAAGAGGCCATGGACATTTTGGACAACATCTTTGGACCTGCCGAGCAGACTGCCGAGTACAACTACCAGCGTGGCGCGACGGTTGCCTCGCGCGATAGCAGTTCGGACGAGGTCTCTCGCCTTTACAACCGAGCGCTTCAGTATGACGACCAGCATCCGGGCGCACTATTTGGCCTGGCATTCGAGAACGATCGCAAGGGAAATGAAGTCGAGGCGTTTCGATTGTACGAGCGAGCCGCATCCTGTTTCCCTGCTCATGTAGGCACGCTGATCAACCTTGGAGTGCTGTATGAGGACCGCAACGATTTTGGTAAGGCTCAGGCATGTTACAAGCGAATCCTGGATGTTTACCCAGCACATGATCGCGCCCGGCTGTACATGAAGGATGCGGCGGCCAGCGGAAACATTTATTACGACGAAGATGCTGCTCGCCAGACCGAGCGAATGAGTCAACTATTGAGCGTTTCGGTTAATGATTTTGAACTATCGGTTCGGAGCCGCAACTGCCTAAGCAAGATGGGTATCCAAACGCTTGGCGATTTGGTGCGAATCAGCGAGCCGCAGTTGTTGGCCAGCAAGAACTTCGGCGAAACCAGTCTGGTTGAAATACGCGAAATGCTGGCTATCAAAGGACTTTATCTTGGCATGCTAGCCGATCAAGTTCGTGAGCCCGATCCACCATTGGACTTGTCAGGCATGACACCAGATCAGCAAGCCGTTTTGGAGCGACCCATCAGCGAACTGAATCTGTCGGTGCGTGCTAGAAAGTGTATGGTGCGACTTGGAATCAACTCCATTGGCGAGCTGATCCGCAAGTCGGCAGATGACCTGTTGGAGTCCAAGAACTTTGGTGTGACTAGCCTGAACGAAGTACGCGAGAAGCTAGAGCGACACACATTGAAGCTGCGCGGCGACTGACCCAATCGCCGATGGCCAAAGGATTTGGTTTTGAACTGCTGAAATCCAGCCATCCTGCTGGTGCCCGCTTGGGTTTGTTGCGAACGCCGCGAGGGCAGATTCCAACTCCAGTTTTCATGCCTGTGGGTACGGCCGGCTCGGTAAAAGGCCTGACCGTAGATCAGGTGCAATGCAGTTGCGAAGGGCTGATCCTAGGCAACACCTATCATTTGGCGTTAAGACCTGGCAAGGAACGGATCAAGCGTCTTGGCGGTCTGCATCGCTTCATGGGGTGGGACGGTCCTATTTTGACCGACAGCGGTGGATTCCGAATCTTCAGTCAGGCAGGTCGAGCGAAGCTCAACGCGCATGGGGCCGTTATTCATACC
>DAIRSD010000321.1:0-5647 GCA_036804625.1 Aureliella sp.
GGCACAATCTCCGTTCCTGTGAACAGTACGCGCTCGGTGGGGCGGCCCTTTGCCAACGAAGGACAAATCAACGTCACTGGTTGCACGATGACTTTTGGAGATCCGTCAAACAATATTGTTGATCCGTTTAGCAACACTGGCACGATTAACCTCACCGGCGGCGCTTTGAGATTGAGGACCAACAAGACCGATGGGCGAGCGACGTTTCGCACGGCCGACTTGGGAACGATCAACAACTCTGGCGGACTTGTTGCAATCGAAGATAACGTGAAGATCGACAATACTGGGACCACCTTAGTCATCGACGGCACTGCCAATTGGAGCCTCTCTGCTCAAGGTGAAGGTAGTGCAACGCAAATCATCGGCGGAACAATTCAAGTTGCTAGCACAGCGAAGCTCGAAGTTTTTCGTGGTGGACTATTGAAAGATGTTGTCGTGAACGGCAATGTCAGTTCAGCAATTGGCGCAAATCTCGCTGGCGACGTGGACATCAACGGAAGATTTTCGGTGGGAGGAACTTTCGCGCTTGGGCATCCTACGTTGTACTCGGGGACTCCACTAAACATTCGCGGTGGCGAGTTTTTGTTTCTGCCATCTTCATTGATTAATGGTTACAGCACTGTTTCGACAGTCACGCTAGATCCCGATGTGGTGTGGAAGGCGGGAGACCTAAGTAGCCTCAATGCGACGTTTAACATTCCGCTGACCAATCGTGGGCAGATTATCGCCGAGCAACGATTTCCAGGCTTGGGTAGCGTCTTCCACTTCACAGCGGCGCCGGTCACGAACGATGGAACACTCTCCGCAGTCAATCGCGCTATTCTCCGGATCGCAAATTTGGCGGCGCCAAACTCCGGTGTGGTAGCGGCCACCTCCGGCAGCGCCGTTCAGTTCACCGGTGCCTTTGCTCAATCGGCTGTGGGAACAACTCGCATCGAAGTTGGCGGAGAAGCCATCGGTCTGGGTGGGGGGAACTTCACCAAGCGGTTTGGCGAAGTCACCATCGGCAGTACCGCTACTCTTGCAGGTAAGTTGGATGTCAACTTCGTGAGCGGCTTCACTCCGACTGTTGGGTCGCGTTATCAAGTGCTCAACTACGTCTCTCACACAGGTCAGTTCAGCTCGCTAAGCGTCACTGGATTAGCCGCGGGATTGATCGTTACACCCGAGTACAACGCCACCAACATGACACTGGTTGTGAGTGCCGCTGCGGCTCCGGCTTTCGCGAGAGCACAAGCTTCGCCCAGTTCCCCTGGGGTTCCAAGCAATACTGCACCGACTGTCGAGCCAATTGTCGCAGTTAGTTCAGAAGCACGTTCGCTGACGACTACCAAGATGCCAGCTTTGTCTCACCCCGATTTAACACAAACATCAGCAGGCCATCAGACAGCTATCTCCAGTCGAGCGGACTACGCTTCCTCAGGCAATCGCCAGTCATCGACTGAACTTTGGTTCACAGATGACAACTACTATGCTGCGATCGACCAGGTGTTCAAAAACCTTGGAGATGAATTACGGTCCGAATTTTAGACACTTCTCGCGGAACGACACCATGAAGTGGAGCTAGGCTCTGCTTCTAAAATGAGGAACTCTGGCGAGTTCCACTACAACATGTCCACAGCTTCGCCTTTGGCCGAGCGAAAGGCGACTATCGTAGCACAGCCCAAGCCGACCTTCTCATGACTACCGAGGGTTAAAATAGACCCCGCGCACCCAGCGAGGGCCTTGAAACGCAGTTCGCGCATGGAGCATGCGATGGTTGTCATAAAAGACAAAGTCGCCGGGCTGTAACAAGAATCGATATTGGTGCGATGGATTACGGACTAAGTCTACAAATCGATCGTAGGCTCGATACCAGGCTTCCATCTTTTCAAAGGGTACGCGAAATGGAGCATGCGTGAAGTACGAGTAACGCACTTGAGTCGGCTGGCCGTTGGTTATCTGTAGAATGGGAGCGTCCACAATGCTCTCGAACGCCTTCTGCTTTCGATGAAACCGGACAGGAGTTGTAGTTAGAAGCTGATACGCTTCGGCGTCGATACATCGCAAATACTCTACCGCCTGAAACGCATCCACCAAAAAACTTTCGCCTCCCGAATCGGCGGTGCGCATGGAATGCAACAACTGATAGCGTGGTGGCTGATCCAAGAAGGGTTGGTCCGTATGCAGATTCACTCCAGCATTTGTATAACCTAGCTGATCGGTATTTTGATTGGTTGTATTGTCCGTTCGCAGGTCTTCAATCCTACCAAAATGCGTACCCACGATTTCCAAGCCGGCCTTTGAGAATTCTTCAATGAGAGCTTCGGTATCATCAGGTTCCACGCTTTGCTGGCGCTTGAATCCTTGAACAACGGCTACACCACACCGATTAACCATTTCGAGCACCAAATGTGCGAGATTTGCTCCAAGCGGAACGACAATCTTGGACCAATCACTAGGCGGTGGCTCGACAGCCATTGGTCCAACGCAGTAAGCATGCTGCTTGAGCCACTGCATTGAATAACGACTTTGGCGACCATCGCTCCAGGTTACAATCATCTGATCATCGTCATTCAAAGCAGCGCCTGTGGCAAAGATTTCGCTGGGTATATCTACCGAGTCGACTATCCGCTCACCCGTCTTGGGATGTCTGTCTTGATCGCATTGGTGTCTCAACCAACGGTAGTGGAAGCTCAACGCGTCTTCGCCTACCCCGATTCTCAACCAACGATCATAGAGCCGAATCATTTTAGACATCAATTGCTCAATCCTACCACAATCACGCTTCAATACTTCCGCAAATTTCCACGGTCTATGTCAAAACGCCAGACCTTGCGGAGCGGAATAGCGAGTATCATACGCCACCGTCCCAATCGACTCAATGGAAAGCCCGGGTAATACTAAGAAATCTTAAGTATAATCTGTATGTCTGATGTGCAATATCTTTGCGGACTGCGATTATTGATTTTCGAGTCGCAAGCCAATTCCTACAGATTCAAAGTGCCTGTAATAGTACTTCTCCCGGAACGCAACAGACTGCCAATTGGGGCGTTTGCAAACTGTCTGACACGATGTATAAACGCTACTAGCCGGTTGAGGTCGATACCAATACACCCCTAGCCAGAGATCCACATTAGCCTCTTGTCATCTCCAAATGAAACCTTTCGACCTATCTGTTTTGTTTTTTCTCCAACTGGCAGTCATTCTGGTGACGTGTCGAATTGTCGGTTGGTTTGCCCGGTTTCTTGGACAGCCTCAGGTTGTTTCGGAAATGATTGCTGGCGTCTGTTTGGGACCTTCGCTGTTTGGGTTGCTCGCACCGCAGTTGCATGCTCAACTATTTCCCAAAGATTCGATTCCCATTCTTTTTGCGGTTAGCCAAGTCGGTTTGTCGCTCTACATGTTTATCGTCGGAATGGACTTTCGATTGGAGCTATTTCAGTCCCGAGTTCGTACTGCAGTTACTGTCTCCCTGGCGGGCATGATCACACCGTTTATTTTAGGGGCCGCTCTAGCTCTGAGCCTACATCAAACGGGTGGCTATTTCCCTGAGCAGGTCAGGTGGCACGAGGCGATGCTGTTCCTAGGTGCAGCCCTGTGCATTACCGCATTTCCCATGTTGGCTCGTATCATTATTGAAAACGGGCTGGCAGGTACCACGTTAGGGACCCTGGCACTGGCTGCTGGAGCCTTGGATGATGTTGCCGCCTGGTGCCTTCTGGCCATTGTGCTTTCCAGCGCTGACCGATCCTGGGATGCGGCGCTGTGGGCAATTGGCGGAGGGGCAATCTACGCAGTTTTCGTGCTAGTAGGCGCTCGACGACTATTGTCGGCATGGTTACCTGGTTGGTTATCCCGCGAAGACAACAAGCAATCGGTAACGTTCGACGGTCAGTCGTCTACTGCGGGACTGCCCATGCCCATGTTGGTTCTTATCCTAGCGATGCTGATGTTCAGTTCATTTGTGACTGACAAGATCGGAATCTACGCTGTTTTTGGCGCATTCATCTTAGGCTGCGCAATGCCGCGTGGACAACTGATTAGCCGCTTGAGATATCAGATTGAGCCAATGACGGTGGGCCTGTTGCTTCCAATGTTTTTTACCTTTAGCGGTCTGAGCACTCGACTGGATCTATTGACCAGTACATCGGCGATAACGGTTACCCTTCTGGTCTTATTAATCGCTACTTTGGGTAAGGGTATTGCATGTTGGGCTGCCGCTAGACTGGCTGGTGAAAACCAGCCGACGGCAGCGGCCATCGGAGCACTGATGAACGCTCGCGGACTGATGGAGCTGATCATGCTGAACATCGGTCTACAGCGAGGCATCGTGGATGAGAAACTGTTTTCGATCCTGGTGGTCATGGCCATTCTGACTACAGTGGCCACCAGCCCGTTTTTTATATGGGTGCGAAACCGTTTTGGGCGAGAAGCCTTTACTTGAGCTGATGTAGGACCATGCGATCGGTTGTGAATTATGCGATGTACTGGACAAGCTGGAAGCTTATCACCACTAGATTGGTATTCTTGACAAGCTGGAAGCTTGTCGCCACTGGATTGGTGTAATGGACACGCTGGAAGCTTGTCGCCACTAGCTAACTTTGTTTGAAGAGTGGCAAATCGCTTTCACCATCTGCGGGTGCTGCGATCTTCAGATGCTCAAAGGCTCGGTGTGTTACAAAGCGACCGCGAGACGAGCGAACGATCATTTCGCTGCGCAGCAAAAACGGTTCCACCTCGTCCACTAGAGTATCTGCCGAGACGTTCATCGTGTGGGCAATCGCTTCGATGCCTGCTGGACCACCCGAGAAGACTCGAATCAGCGTCTCCAAGTACCTACGCTCCAGATTGTCCAGCCCCAGCGCAACGATGCCGGTCATATCAATCGCATAGCAGGCGATATCAAAAGTGACACGACCGTCGGACTTTGCCATCGCATAATCACGAACCCATAGCAATCGATTGTTGGCAATTCGCGGAGTCCCGCGCCCCCGACGTGCGATCTCTGTTGCGGCAGGCAATTCAACTTCCACCGCTAACTTCTGCGAATTGCGAGTGACGATCTCTTGCAGCTCGGTCAATGAGTAGAACCCAAGATGCTGACGAATCTGAAAGCGATCTCGCAACGGACCGCTAAGCATACCAGCCCGAGTCGTCGCGCCGATCAGCGTGAATGGCTTCAACTGTAGATTGAGCGTACGAGCGCTAACGCCTTCCCCAAGCACGATATCGATTCGAAAATCCTCCATGGCCGTATAGAGATATTCTTCGACGGCTTTGGGCAACCGATGAATTTCATCGACAAACAAGACCGAATTCTGTTCCAGGTTAGTCAAATAGGGGATGATGTCTTTAGGAGCTTTTAACGCTGGCCCGCTGGCCATCTGCACACTCACCCCCATCTCCCTCGGGATGCAGGTAGCAAACGTGGTCTTGCCCAACCCCGGCGGGCCATCAAACAGAATATGCCCCAGTGGTTGCTCTCGCTTGCGAGCCGCATCAATGGCGATGCGCAAAACATCGATCACTTCCTGCTGCCCGATCATGTCCGCAATGCGCTTGGGGCGCAGTGCCATGTCGTTTTCGTCGCCAGGTTCGCTCGGGCTAATGATTGATTCGCGTTCCACAATTAAAACCTTGGTATAGCACTAGGAAGATGAGATGC
>DAIRSD010000322.1:0-5638 GCA_036804625.1 Aureliella sp.
GTGACAGCACATTGTTCTCCTCGTAGCTGCTCTCCTGGCCGCAGTTCACCTAACGGTACCCAGTCTTGCTTGTCTTCAGACCAAATCGGGTGAATGGTCGTCCCCGTAATGGTTTCGATCTGTCCATCGGTACCCAAGACTTCGACTTGAGCCACTGCGTGGACTTCCCGCGTGCAGAAGCGAGCGGTAACCACACTGCCTTCGCCATCGGCTATTTCAGGGCAGTCGTCAATGGCAGTGACCAGCGCCGAGCCCTTGACTTGCAACTCTTCGATGTTCATCGGCAACAGCTTGCCAGCTTCGATGCCGACGGATTTGATCCAAGTTCGCGGTCGAATCAGCTCAGCATCCACAATGCCGCCATCGGTGCGGTACATGGTGATCGACAGTTTGGCCCAGATAGCTTGGTCAGGCTCGGGTGGTTGCGAACTTCGGAGAGCCCCGCAATCGTCAAGCTTGTTAGTGTTGGCTTCTTAGTTCTCGGTTCTTGAAGCGAGAGCGTTCATTTTAAGCCAATTAGCTTGGTACGCCTTTTCGGGTTTCAAGTCAGCATCGACCAGTGCGGATGCAAAACGGTCTATTATCAGAGGTTTTTCGACGTCTAAGTAGTAGCGAAGTTCCTTCTTATAATCAGTAACAAGGCGTCGTGGACCATTGTGTAGGTGTTGCGCTTCATAGTATACGAGGTCTAGTCTGTTTCTCGAGCAAAATAGCTCCAATCTTCTCAATCCGATATCCAATAGACATAGTTCAATTTCAATTGCCTCTGGAGCGGGGGCGACAACCGGGATTTTAGAGACTAGCAAACTGCGATAGACACTCGCGCGATGCGTCGTGTAGAGGCAATGATGGGTACTTCCTCTAGTTTGATACGCATCGATAGCGGTAAAGACTCTTTGTGTTGTCGATGAACCAGTTTGAATCGCCCTAACGATTTCGTTTGCAAGCCACAATTCCACTTCAGATTCCTGTAATCTATCTCCGTACGCTGAATCTCGCAAATTACCGAGAACGAGACTTAAGAGTCTCCATTGCTGCATACATCACCGAATGAAAAAAGCAGGAAGTTGATTAATTCCAGCGCGAAGAGCTAATTCGACTCTCGTCATGCCCTCATATATTGTCGGAACACCATTTTCTAGCCGAACGAGTATTGGTGTGAATTCGCTCCACTTGAACACACCTCCGAGCCGAATGATGTTTTCGGGGTCAGCGAATTCCTTTCCGCCCGGTGGAATACGGAGCGGAAGTGTCACAAGGCGACTTCCAGGAAATTTCGCCAGCGCTTCAGCACAGTCAATTGGATTCGAGTTGTGTACTAAGGCTGCAAGCTCACCGACTTGGTACACATGCTCGCCGTGGACTTCGATATTGTAAACGGGAACAGCCTGATTGACGATGGTGACGGACAGAACTGTGACAGCACATTGTTCTCCTCGCAGCTGCTCTCCTGGCCGCAGTTCACCCAACGGCACCCAGTCTTGCTTGTCTTCAGACCAAACCGGGTGAATGGTCGTACCCGTGATGGTTTCGATCTGGCCATCGGTACCCAAAACTTCGACTTGAGCCACTGTATGGACTTCCCGCGTGCAGAAGCGCGCGGTAACCAAACTGCCTTCGCCGTCGGCTATTTCAGGGCAGTCGTCAATGGCAGTGACCAGCGCCGAGCCCTTGACTTGCAACTCTTCGATGTTCATCGGCAACAGCTTGCCAGCTTCGATGCCGACGGATTTGATCCAAGTTCGCGGTCGAATCAGCTCAGCATCCACAATGCCGCCATCGGTGCGGTACATGGTGATCGACAGTTTGGCCCAACTGGCTTGATCGGGCTCGGGTATCGCATCGTCACGCTCCCATGGTTTGGGATTCTTCGTTGGGATGCGCGCGCCCAGTGGAACCTGCTCGATGGGTATAGAAAGCTGGTGAGTGCCTAGAGTTCTGAGACTAGCGGTAGCTTGCGGTGAACTGTTTGGCTGGTACGCAAACTGAACTACGTCGTCTAGCCAATCAGTTTCACTCCACAGCTCTGTTTCGCGGCTTGGTGAGTATGGCAGTTGCGAGACGGCTACTTGTGTTCCCGCTACAAAGCAGCCTCCTTGCCACAGTTTGGTGGCAAGAGTTGCACAGCGACCGGCATCGTCAAAATTATTGACGGCTGCCTTCACCAGTCTAAGCCCTCCCATGGCGACTCCACCACCTATGGGAGCTGACACGATTGCAGAGCCAACACCGCCTACGGTGTACATTCCAGAGTCATAATCGACTCCGTCATTACCCCATGCTTGCCGCCACAACTTGGTCGCATTAAATGTCAATCCATCGGCAAAGCCTGCCATTACATTGATGACCGAGTCACCTGCATCTCCTCGACTACCTCCTATCCAGCGGACTACTCCGTCCAATACTGATTCGCTGCTGCTGGATGGTGGTGTTCCGGTGCCAGGAGATTCAGGGTCTGGGTCAGGCTCAGGTTCAGGTTCAGGCTGCTCCGGATCGGTTGACGGTGGAGTAATCTCACCACCATTCCAGTTGTCAAAAATACCTTCGAGTGCCCTTTCATAGTCGGTGCGACTTGATTGATCGTAAGTGCCTGAGTCAACGCCAAAGATACCTGGGTCGTTCCAACTGCCTGTAACCAAGACTTCTTCGTCTCCACTAACCGTACGGCTCTCGGTGATAGCCTGTGTCACTGGATCAAATGTTGAAACGACTTGGACACTCTGATTGAAGTCGGCATACCTATGATCATAGTGCCCTGTAAACCAATCACTAACGTTATCGTTGTCGTAGTGAATCTTGCCTTTGACATCCCGAACGGCTGTCCCAGTCCAGATCGGTTGTTCGCCATCTAATTCACCTGTTAGGTCAACGTTTTCCGTATAGCTGCGTTCGAATTTCTCGTTACCTTCGTAAAGCAGGTCTTGAATGTGAAGCTCCAGGAATGGGGGGACTTGAAAGTCATCGAACTTGTAGCGGTGCTTGATTTCAAGAGTCTCGCTACCCGATCCTTGGTACTCTAGTGTCGCCCCGACCGTAGGCGTGTTTCCGTCGATGATCGACGAGAAGCCCGTTCCTTCGGAAAGTCCTACAGACTCTCGGTTATAGACCATCGATTCGTGGTTGTTGTGGTACTGCACCGCATATACTTGGCTATCCACGTTGATAGACTGAGTAACTCCAGATTCATCTTTGAATACTTGAATGCCAATTTTGTCTTTGTCATTATGCTGAATGTCAGAATTGACTTCTGCCTGACCATCGGCGTCTGGTTCGATTATCAATTGACCAGTGGAATTATTGGTGATTGCAGCCGTAGTTTGATGACTAGCCGTACCATCGCCGGAGCCTTTCAGGTTGCGGCTTGCCGTGACCAAGCCTATGTAGGTGGTTGTACCTCCAATCAGTGGGTTAGGAATAACTTCAGCAGTGGGAATCACTATGATCTGACCATCTGCCCGACCCTGAGCATCAAGCTGGGATTCGGCCTGACTGGACAGATCTCCGACAAGTCCCATCCAGCGTGAACTACCCTGTTGTTCGCGAGACGCTCCCATTAGGCTCCAGGTACCCGACTGATTTCCTAGTCCACCGGCTCTACGGCTAGCTGAAGTAGCCGATGCTGAGCCATTACCAGTACAATCAACACCTGCTCCAAGTGGCCATCCTGCATTGCCTAAACTCACTGCATTAGCAGGCGGAGTACTACTTGGATTCGTTGGTACCGAGGGAGAAGAAACCTGAGAAGGAGCCCTCAAGTCATGTTTGTTTTGAGAGATGGCAAGTTCTGCTTCATAGTCGACGTCTTTATGACCTCCTATAGGACAGGAATTTTCTGGTCCGGTCGGAGTGTCGGGGGGCTCTACCTCTGGTAATATGTGAATATTACCTGATTGACTGGAACTGGAGAAGTTCTCAGACAAGTCAAACATGGTACCCAAATTGCTGCTTCCATCGGCAGTTACCAGACGGTCTACAATGCTAGTTTCTGGGCTTGAGCCTTGACTAATCCAGAAGGGAATGCTCGATATATCCAGCGTTCCTTCAACGAATTGAACTGATACAAAATTGGTCAACCAACTAGCATCGCCAGTAAAATCATCTGGCAGTTGGTTAGGATCACTGGAAGAGGAACCTTCTTCGCCTTCACCTCCGCTGGCCGAATTAACCAGCGCTGGATTGATCTGCGCCGTACTATTTGCCGATGCATTGGCCAGCGTCTGAACGGCATCTACAAAATTCAGAGAAATAGACCAGCGCGTTCCACCGCCCATATTGAACAACGGACTGTTGGCGGTAGCCGAACTAGAGCCCCGAGAGGCAGTAAACGTCATGATGACGTAGCCAAGCCTTAGAGTATTAACACTGCTGTTCCAAGTGCCGGTTACTTCCAGCCGCTCGTCCACGCTAGAGTCCGAATCATCAGGGTCTTCCGATTCAAGCTCTGAAAGTGGACCGCTGTCACTTTCCGTTTCGCTTGCCAAAAAATTCATCGTCAACGTTTCGGTGTAACTCCACACTTGATCGCTGGTCCAGTTGACGCTGACCGTATGAGTCCAATTAGATCCCAGTCCCCAACCTCCAGGAGTACCGTGAATGTCGGTGAAACTGGAGGGATCGGTGGGCACAAAGCTATCTAGTGCCGTGTTTGATTGAGTAAAACGCAACTCAGGAAATAGTACGAAAGGAATTGATGGTGGTTGGCTGCTTCCACCGCCACTTGAAGGCTCGCCTTCGCCCTCGGCAAGCATCATTGCTTGGGGTGTAGTTGCGCCGGCCTCTGAACCGTCTACTGACTGCCCGAATAGTCCTGCCATGATCGACCCGTCGATGACCTGCGTTACCTGCTGATCGGACAGCGTTAAGGCCTGGGCAGTAAGGCCTAAATCGTTTGTATCCGAGGCTGGCTGCGAGGTACCCTGGCTGCTCCACTGCTCTTGGTTGCCAGAGACCATGATTCGGCTTTCTGCCTGACCAATGCTGTTTGCAAGGCCGGAGGCGTCGGAACCTGTGAATAACTGCCCACCGATCATTTCACTGGGCGAGCCGACTCGCATCATGGCCTCTGCGATCGATTGGCTATTGACTTTCTGCTGAGTCAATTGCAGTGGACTAGTCGGCTGCTGCCCGGTTTCCAGTGACTGTGAAAGCTGGCTAATGGTGGGTGTGGAGTTGGTTTGTAGCTGCGCTCCCCAATCGGTCGCTGCGAGGGTTTGTGAAATGGCTTGCGAGACGCGTTGTGTCCCCAGTGAAACTGGTTGATTTGCTGGGTTTTCAATCGATGCACTCGCGCTGACTATAGATTGAGATAAGGCGTCTTCCAATCGCTGAGCCAGTTGCTGATCTACAAACTGCTTTTGAACGACAGACTGAGTGCGATCCGCGTCGGCGATGGCCTGCGTTTGCCAGTTCCAATTACGGACTTCTGGAATGTTCTCTGCCGTGTCCAAAAGTTGCTGTGAGTTTGACGCGCTGTCGACTATCGAGCCGCTGATCAGGATTTCGTCATTACCGCTCAAGCCAACGTCCATCACTCGCCGGTCTTCGAGTGATTCCAATAGCAGGTTGCGTGTCAGACGTTGCTTGGCTTGCTTTGCAACCACATTTCGATAGTCGGCTTGTCGCTGACGGAGTAACCGTT
>DAIRSD010000323.1:0-5635 GCA_036804625.1 Aureliella sp.
GGGAGCCAAGAATTGGTGAAATCCTGGCATTGCCGTACCGAAACTGACTGACAACTCGGGGGTGGCTAGGGTATCATAATCGCTTTAACGAAGAAACATGAGTAGAAAATTGACGCTGCCCCAAAGTCTGCCATGGTTCCTTGGGGGCCCGGTGGTAGGGGATGTCAGCCGGTGGAACGTGCCACGGCTGTTCAGAGGTTGGTGCGATTGGATCAGGTAATACATGGACAGTACGAAAGAACCGTTGGCCGAAAGTTCGCCGGTCGAAATAACCAGTTTTGATCAGCTTGATCTTTCCCGCATCATGCTGCGGGCTTTACATCGACTTGGATACACAACACCCTCGCCGATTCAGTCCCAAGTGATACCACCTGCGCTGGATGGTAGGGATATCATTGGCCAGGCGCGGACGGGGACTGGTAAGACAGCCGCTTTTTCGATTCCGATTCTTGAGATGCTGGACCCGCTATCGGAGTGTCGCAATCCGCAGGCCATGATCTTGGTGCCGACACGAGAATTGTCCGATCAGGTGCAGCAGGAGATGCAGCGTCTAGCGCACGGTTGTAAGACGGCTATTACGGTGCTGGCTGGTGGTAAGCACATGCGGCGACAAATGACTCAGCTCAAGGAGGGCACTCAGGTAGTGGTGGGAACACCGGGTCGAGTCTACGACCACATTCAGAGGAAGACTTTTCGAACTCAAGACCTGTGGTGCATCGTATTGGACGAGGCGGATCGCATGCTGGATATTGGCTTCCGTCCGGCCATCGAAAAGATCCTACGAGCCTGTCCTAAGGATCGTCAGACGATGTTGCTGAGCGCGACTTTGCCACCGGCCATTCAGCGGTTGACTGAGCGTTACCTGACCCAGCCGGTGCATGTCAACTGTTCGCAGTCGCAGGTTAGCGTAGATACCATCGAGCAGCGATATTTTAGTGTCAACCAAGACGACAAGCTGGATTTGCTGATCTCGCTGATGCACCGAGAGAAACCCGCGCAGGCTATCGTGTTCTGTAGAACCAAACGTGGTACGGACCGCTTGCAGCGGCGGTTGAGCGAAGCGTTGTCCAGTAGTCCAGATTTTCAAGGTAAGAAGATCGATTGTATCCATGGGGATATGAATCAGCGAGATCGAGATCGTGTGTTCTCCCAGTTGCGCGAGGGTGTGATCGATATCTTAGTAGCCACCGATGTGGTAGGACGCGGTATCGACGTTTCGACGGTTTCACATATTATCAACTTTGATATTCCCATGGACTGCGACGACTATGTTCATCGCGTAGGAAGAACCGGACGCATGGGACGCGAGGGAATCGCATTTACCTTTGTGACGCCTGGTGAAGGCCCTCAACTGACGGCTATCGAACTGAATATCAATCGATTGTTGTTAAGAGATTCGATGGGTACTGAAGAAAGTGCGCCCAGCCCTGAAGTGACCGCACAGGTCAAGCAGCCAGAGGTAGTGCCTGCTGAAAGTGTTGGGCCCAAACGACGACGCCTATTTCCCAAGCGTCGAAAAAATGAACGGCTTGCGAAGCGGTAGGAAACCAATGACAGCCAGCTTTGATCGAATGCAGCGGGTCTCGACCTGGGGAGCAGTCGGCGTTTCTCTACTGCTGATTGTTGCTGGCTGGTATGCACTTCAATTAAAGTTTGGTACCGAGTATGTCGAGAATTGGTTGCCAGCCAATACGCCTACTCGAGTCGCTTATACCGATTTTTCGCGACGATTTGGCGGCGACCAAGTCCTACTGCTGACATGGTCTGAAGCCAACTTGCAGGATTCCAGGCTGCAATCGGCCTATGATCAATTGGAACAGTTGCGACAGCAGAATCCTGATTGGCCCATTGTGTCTATCACTCATTCGCTACAGACAGTTGAAAAACTGCAGGAGAAGCTACAGGGGTTATCACAGGCTGCGGCTATTAGGCGGCTGGCCGGTCAAGCAGTGGGGGCCGATGGAAGCAGCTTTATCGCGATCCAGGTGCGCGATCTACAGCCCAAAGAGCGCGATCAGATGATTGCCGCGCTGTATCAGTTAGCTCGAGGCTTGGGGATTGCCAATCGCGACATAGTGATTGCCGGTGAGCCCTATCAGACGCACATCGTGGATTTGTACAGCCGTTTGTCCGTCGAAAGGTTCGTGCCCTTGTCGGTTCTACTGGCGATGTTGGCCGCTTGGCTATGCCTGCGCAGCCTGCGATTGACGTTGATGGTCATGGCTTTGGCAGGTCTTGGACAAATGCTGGGCATGGCTTTGATCAGCGCGACCATGGGACAGATGGGGGCGATCATGATTGTTGTCCCTACGTTATTGTTCATGTTGACATTGTCGGCTGCGGTTCACTTAGTCAACTACTATGTTGACTGTCGGCACAGCGGCCTGAGTCACCCTGGTTTACGAGCCCTCAAGATGGGTGCCTGGCCCTGCTTCTTGTCGGCCTTGACCACCTCCTTTGGTTTTATCTCGTTAGTGGTCAGTGATTTAGAACCCGTCTTTCAGTTTGGTTTGTTAGCTGGGATCGGCATACTGGTAACAACCTTGATCTTATTGTTGCTGTTTGTGCCGGCAACCAGAATCCAAGCCATCGGACATCGCGAATTGCCTGACGAGTACTTTCGTCCCTTTCGATGGGCGGAGGGGCTGATCGCACTGACCAGTGGTAGAAGTTGGACGATCATCGCAGGTACTTTGTTGGTGTGCACAGCAGCAGCCTTGGGATTGCCTCGATTACAGACAACCACGCGTTTTGATGGAATGTTTGACGAAGGGCATCCTTCGGTCAGAAGCCTGCGTTGGGTGGAGAGTCGGCTGGGGCCCATCGAAACGATGGAGTTCTTGATCACTTTCCCCGAGCAGGAGCCCGATGTGGACTTAATCGATCAATTGGCGGTCGTGCAGCAACTTCAAGCTGCTATTAACAGCCAAACCTCGGTACATAGTACCTTCTCTGCGATCAACCTTTTGCCTTCCCTACCCATGCGACAGGGATCGCGGGCCACCATTCAGCGATCGGTCTACCGCAAAGTGATCACGGACGATTTGGGCACGTTGGAATCAGCGCAGTCGATCTCCACCAAGCAATCGGGGACCAGCTGGCGTATTACGGCTCGGTTCAAGACTTCACAGGACGATCAGGTTCATCAACTGAAGTCGGAATTGCAGGCGGTCGCCATGCGGCAACTGGAATCACAGATCGACTCCCCTGCCCAGCGACCGACGTTGGAAATCACTGGCCTGAGAACGGTCATTGAAACGGCCAATTCCGTTTTGATGCAAGATCTAATCAGCAGTTTTGCGACGGCCTTCCTACTGATCACTCCAGCCATGATGTTGCTGGTGCGCAGTTTTTGGGGAGGGTTGCTGGTCATGATCCCCAACATTCTGCCGGTTGTCTTGGTGTTCGGAGTGATGGGTTGGGCGTCGATCCCTTTGGATGTGGCCAGTATTCTGACCGCTAGTGTTGCCTTAGGGATCGCCGTGGATGACACACTGCACTGTGTCTATTGGTTTCTTCGAAGTCGACAGGCGGGTGCCAGTCTGCAAGGGGCTTCTGCTGAAGCGATTCGTCACTGTGGGCGCGCGATGTGGTTCACCACATTGATTTCCACCTGTGCCATGTTGCCATTTATATTCTGCGAATTCCTGCCTACCGGAAAATTTGCTTTGCTGTTGATATTGATCTTGATGAGCGCCATCATTGGAGACCTGTTGCTGTTGCCGGCCATGATGAGCAGTCGTTTAGGTCGATGGATGGGACCGGCTACAAACCATGACAACTCCGCCGCCTAGCCTTCAGACCCGCATGGCCGAAGCATGGATCGATGTGGGAGGTACTTTTACCGACTGCTTAGTGAAGACCGATGATGGTCAGGTTCGTCGCACCAAAATTCTAAGCTCAGGTATTGTCCCCGTTTCTGTTGGAAGCTTGACGCAGTTCGGATGCTGCATTCTGGAACTGGCGGGAGACATCGACGGTTTTTGGAGCGGATCGCAATTGATAGGCTATGACATCGCAGGTCTGTTAGTCTTCAAGAGTTTCGTTGGCGACTCAAGATCAGACGGGCATTTGATTCTGGACAAGCAGCCTGATTCCCAATGGCAAAAGGTGACTCGGCTGGAACTAGTGACCGAATGGGAAGCCCCGGTTCTGGCCGTGCATCGACTTCTACAGATACCCTTGGCCGCCCCCCTGCCCTGTTTGTCGATAAGACTGGGGACAACGCGCGGGACCAACGCGCTGCTGACTCGCACCGGTGCCAAGACGGCCCTTTTGGTGACCGCACCTTTTGAAGACTTGCTTGTCATCGGCGATCAGACTCGTCCCGATCTGTTCGCTTTGGACATCGTCAAGCCAGCTTGTCTTGCGGCACTGACACTGGGAATTGACCAGCGACTTGCGGCAAGTGGTTCGGTACTGAAGCCGCTGGATCAGCAGCAGGCTGCTGGGCAGCTAGCTGTTGCCATGGAGTACGGTTGCCAATCGTTGGCAATTAGTCTGATGCATAGCTATCGCAATCCTGAGCATGAGCTGCAACTTGCGGAGCTGGCAAGACAGGCTGGATTCCAACAGATCAGTCTGTCCAGTCAATTGGCTCCAGTCATCGAGTACGTTGCGCGGACACAAACGACTGTGGTGGATGCTTATCTTAGTCCGATCATCGGCAGCTATTTGAGTCGCCTTTGTCAGCAGTTTGGTGGCCTCGAGAAAGTTCAATTGCAAGTTATGACCAGTGCGGGTGGGCTAGTTGATTGGCGTGACTATTCGGGCAAGGACAGCATCTTGTCGGGGCCGGCTGGTGGCGTGATCGCGCTTCGAGGATTAAGGCAATCCATCAGGGTGCCAGCTTTGATCGGTTTGGACATGGGAGGGACAAGCACCGATGTTTGTCGAGTCGATCACTGCGAAGAATTGCAATATGAGTCGACCAAAGCGCAGGTGCGTCTCTTGACACCTACACTGCCGATCGAGACCGTGGCGGCTGGCGGTGGTTCGATCTGTTGGTTCGATGGAGTGTCCCTGAGGGTGGGACCACAAAGCGCGGGTGCTCAGCCAGGTCCTGCCTGCTATGGAAGGGGCGGGCCACTGACGATTACGGACCTGAACGTTTTTTCAGGCCGGATACCTGCTCAGCAATTTCCCTTTCCGCTGGATCTGGCGGCAAGCCAAGTTCGTATGGATGAACTGCTGGAACAGATTCAGCCGGTGCTAGGACAGTGGTCGCGAGAACAGTTGGTCGATGGACTTCGAAGGCTGGCCAATCAACAGATGGCCGATGCCGTACGCAGCGTTTCGATCCAACAGGGAGTGGATCCGCGCGATCATGCCTTGGTAGGTTTTGGCGGTGCGGCTGGTCAGCATCTTTGCGAAATAGCCGATAGTCTGCAGATCCATCGAATCATCGATCACGCTGATGCCGGTTTGTTTTCTGCGCTTGGGATGGGACTGGCTCGACCACGACTGGACGCTGTATTGGCCGTCTATCAGGTGCTTGGCGGCGTGCACTGGCCGCTGTGGAAAGGGAAATTTCAGAAACTGTCGAGCGATTTGCCAGGACGCTTGGCGTCTCACGGGAATCGCGCGCTGTCTCCCACGCATCAGTTGAGTGCTGAACTTCGTTACCAGGGGACCG
>DAIRSD010000324.1:0-5614 GCA_036804625.1 Aureliella sp.
CATACGCTCCAAGTCCTTCACTGGCCGCCTCAGTAGATAATGAAGTTGCCAGTGCAGCGGCTCCGGAGGCAAGCTGGCTGGACAATTGCTCGCCGATCATTTCGTTGAGAACTCGTTTGGTCAGTTGGATGGACTCGGCGGCACCTTGGGAGATCGTTTCTAGCCAAGACTTGGATCGAACCCAGATTTTGTCGCAGTCAACAACATGATGCACGAACCCACAATCTTTCGCCTCGACTGCCGATAGTTCTTGACCGCCGATCAGAAGCCCACTGGCCAGTGCTGCTCCGCTTCGAAAGCAGGCAAGAGGCGCTACCAAGCCGGAAACCAATCCACGTTTGCAGCCGGCCGCGCTGAAGGTGGCGCTTTGACTGGCGACCACCAAATCACATGCAAGAACCAGTGCCAAACCGCTACCCATGGCTGCCCCGTCCACGGCTGCAACGACTGGCTTGGGCAACAAAAGTATCTGCTCGATCAAAGTTTTCAGCGAATCCGCGTCCGAGTACCATTGCTGAAGGGCGTTTTCACTGCCTTGGATCTGCTGCCACTGCTTCAAGTCCATTCCTGTGCAAAAATGTGCTCCGGAGCCGGTTACAATAACGCCTCGCACTTTCTTTTCCTGGTGCAGGTCGGCCAGCGCCTGAATAAGTTGCTGAATCATTTCGCCGGTCAAGGCGTTGCATCGGCTGGGACGATTCAGGATGATAGTCCCTACCGAATCTGTTATCTTGACTTGGATCATACTGGAATGGCTCCTCTTTGGGCTCTGAACGAATTGATTGAAGGAAGAGAAAAGACGATTTTACAGCTTTTTGACGTTCGCATACCTGACCGAACCGCCAAGATCCCTAGAATGCCATTAGACGGATGTTGGACCAGCAATTGCGACCTGGCGACTTTTCTGTGACTTGAATTTTTCGTTCAGTCAATCGCCTGAATCGTCTTGACTGGCATGCGCAACAACGTGGTGATTAACCAATCGCAATACCGATTCTTGCAGAATAGCGAGTATTATGTCTGAAAAAATTGATCGAGCAGGACCTACCCGCTGGCACCGACTGCGGTGGCTGCTGATGGCCATTTTGTTGATCTCGGGAGGGTATTGGTGGTTTATCGCACGAACAAAGCATGACTCAGGCCAGCCGCCTACGATCGGTTCGTTGCCTGCAGTTCCCACCGGTGGCGCTGTGGCCACGCCTTCTACAACCGATCCAAATATTCATCCGCTAGTTCCCGTGCTTGAGTTGGCTAGTCAATTGATGGCCGACATGAAGACCAACGTGCGCGACTACACGGCTCGAGTTATCAAGCGAGAGCGAATTCGTGGCAAGTTGGGGGAGGAGGAATTCATGCATTTGAAAATACGCCATGAAGACAGGACCGCCAACCCGCCAATTCCATTCTCAGTCTACTTGATCTATGTTCCCCCTAGCGGCAATGCGGGACGCGAAGCGATTTGGGTCAAGGGAGCCAACGACAACAAGCTGATCACTCACGAACTGGGGGTGCAGTTCAAGCTGCCTCCCAAGGGATTGTTGGCTATGATGAACAGCCGCTATCCGATCTACGACATTGGCATGCTGAATTTAGCTGAAAAATTGATAGAAAAAGGAAGTCGCGACAAGGTTCATGACCAATGTCAGGTAGAAATCTACGAAAATCAATTGATAGACCAGCGCGCCTGCAAGTTGATTCAGGTCAAGCATCCCGAGCAAAAGGAAGGTCTGGAATACCATATCGCTCAAATCTACATCGACAACGAATTGCATGTGCCAATCCGCTATGCGGCCTACTCTTGGCCAACTGAGGTGGGGGGGCAACCAAAATTGGAAGAGGAATACACCTATCTGGATCTTAAGCTCAATGTAGGACTGACCGACTTAGATTTCGATCCGAAACATCCTGATTACAAATACCCCAAATAGAATCTATGTTAGACACGCCTGTACTGATAGGAATTCAACTTAACCCAAGCCCAGGCACTGCGACCGGCCAGGATTTTGTTCAGCAACTTGGGTTGAGCGATTGGCTGGGACCGCTGGCACCTATCGCACTGTCTCCATTTTTTGGCCTAGCCCTGCTGTCAGGAATTGCCACTTATGGCCCCGAGTGGATACAAGAGCGTAGCGCCATGTTTCAAGCTGATGGAGCGCTCGATAGCCCCTCGCTATTTTGGACGATGGCAGCGCTGGCTCTATTTACCAGTTTGCCACGACTGACCAAAGTTAGTAAGCCCTTGGGGCTAGCGGCAGAGAAACTTGAGACATCTTCCGCGATCATAATCTTAATTGCAGTGCGACTATTGGGCAGTCAGTTTCAAGCGGACTTGGGTACAAGTCAGATCGCGTCTGAGCAACTATTTTTGTCAGCCGGATTTGGAGTGGTGTCGTTGAACGTTGCACTTTCGGCAGTCGCCGCGCTGAACGTGGTTGTGATCAATATGGTGAAATTGTTCTGTGAGTTTTTGATTTGGTTGATACCTGTACCGGCGATTGACGCGATGATCGAAGCGGGGAACAAATCGATTTGTGCTGGCCTGATGGGGCTGTATTGTTACAGTCCGGGCTTGGCGACAGGCTTGAATCTTCTACTACTGCTGATATGCCTACTGATTTTTGGATGGATCTACCGACGACTAAAATGTTACCAAGAGACGATTGCCGGGCCAGCGTTGGCTTGGCTTCTGCCAAATTGGTTTGCTCAGCGGGGTACACAGTTTACAGCCTTTGTCGACGATAGCCCTCACGGAGTTCCGCGATACAGCCGCGTGGAAGTGTCACAGTCTGGACCGGATTATTATGACGTCACTGGCCGTCGTTGGCTTCGTAGTTACCATTGGCGACTCCGTGCATCCGCTCAGCAGGCAAGGTCTAACGGATGGATTTTGCAAAGCCTGACATTGCAAGATGACCAGCAACGTACCTACTTGCTGCTTCATCGACGTTGGGTATCTGGTGATACCTTGTACACTGGCAACCCAACGCCAAGCATAGTTGGAGGGTAAAGCGATTTGGAACAGCAAGAGTGGTTCGTAGAAATAATCCAAGTTGATGCGTTCTTGTACTGCCCGAGCCGTTTTCGAGAATCGGCTTGTGGCCAACTTGTCGCCAACAATCTGTCTCGCGACTATGGAGTATCATCGGACTCGTACTCCACGGTACCGGCTGCGATCAGCCGCTTTGCTTTTTCCACAAGCGGCTGAATCTTTGTGTTTTGATAGATGGGAGCATCAGTGGAAATGGGAATCATGGGGAACACCAAACGGCATTATCGGCATGTGGAGGTGAAGCAGAAGATAGTAACCAACGAAGGACACTCACGCAAAAATGACGATGCCAACACGAACCAGTTCGCAATTAGGTTTTAACCGTTTTCTGCGCCATCCAATGGCGAGCCGCTCGCTTCCGAAAGCCGTGCGGCAGCTTCGTCGGCCCAGGGGCTGGCGGGTGCCAACTGCATGAACCTGCGCCAGTGCTCAAGGGCATCTGACTTGCGCCCCATGTCATCGAGGACTCTGGCCAAATGGAAGTGAACATCTGCGTAGTCGGGGTACTGCTGAAGAGCTTCGGCAAATACCAAAAGGGCCGATTCGAATTGTCCGCATTCAGCCAGTACGCAGCCTAGATTGGCGCGAGCTTCCACAAACGTCGGTTCCAGTTCAATCGCCATGCAGTACCGCTCGCGGGCTCCACTTAGATCTACTTGCCGGTACAGCACTTCGGCAAGTTGAAAGCAGACATCGGCATTTGGACCAAACTGAGCTAGTACGCTGCGGTATCCCTCGGCAGCTTGATCCAGATTGCCGTCATCTTCAGCTTGAGCCGCTGCCTCTAGCAAGTCGGTGATCAAATCGGATGTCTGTTGCAAATGTTCCGGTTTGATTCCGGTTGTGAACTTAAACGTGACCGGTTCGTCGTTGACTGTCAGGTCAGAATCTTCAAAGGACAGTTGGAACTGACCGTTGGCCTCGACTTGCAAATCGCCTTGGCTAAGCACCAGTCGCTTGCCATTCAGGGAAATTGGCAGGTCGCTAATGGTCGCGTCATGATCGGTACGTAATTGGCCCAGTGCAACAAGCTGCTTGACAACCGATTGAGCAGAGACACCTTGATGAAACCAACGAGCCAACGTGTTGGCTGTGGACAAGACCGAGTAATCGAAATAAGGGATCTTCATGATCACTTGAGTAGGCACCAACAGACCGGCGCGATGCCAAAGCCGAATCGCACGCACTGGAACATGGAGCATTTCGGCCATCATGGCCGGAGAATACATCTGCACCGTGGACTGGTTGTCGGCAACGATGGTTGTCGGATCGGAGTCGTCGGTCGGCTGATTCACTCTAAGAGCAATTCGGAAAGAAGTTGCTGGTCGGACTTGCGACTGTCGCTCAGTACCGAAGCATGCAATATACTGCACGAACGGCGTCTCGCCAGCCAATTTTCTTGCCTTCCGCAAAGCCGCGTCGCCAATACCGTATGGGGCGTTCGTAAAATCTTGCACGTCTCCGTGCAAGTTTCACGGTCAGTTCGATTTCGATGCCAAAACGATTTTCTCGCAGATAAGCAGCAATATCCTGGAGTAGCTCGCGGCGAATCAATTTGTAGCACGTTTCAACATCACTCAGGTGCAAGCCCGTACGCATATTGCACAGTTGTGTGATCCACCGATTGGCCAGCGAATGCCAAAGCGGAGAGACGGGCCGATCGTGGTGTCCAAAACGAGTTCCGTAGACTACATCGGCCTGGTCTTCGACTAGTGGCTGGATCAACAAGCGAAAATCGTCTGGGTCGTATTCCAGGTCAGCATCTTGAACGATGATCGCTGTACCTGTCGCCAGGGAGAATCCGGTTCTCAGGGCAGCACCCTTGCCTTGGTTCTTTTCGTGCAAGATAACCCGTAGGTCATCCTGTGGTGGCAACTGAGCCAACTGCTCTCGCGTGCCATCGCGGCTTCCGTCATCTACTACGATGATCTCCAAAGGCAATTGGGTTGCACGGATCCTGCGAATAACCTCTAGCACGGTCCTTGCTTCGTTGAAGACCGGCACAACCACGCTCAGCTTGAAGGTCTGAGGGATCTCAAATATTCCCAGCCTGCGACGAATATCCTGGGTTAGTTGAAGCTGATGCCCATCGCTGCCCACAGCGCATGGCCCAGCATCACTAGCCGATCGTTCGGCTGCTGACGAGGAAACGTTGCGAGCGGATTCATTCTGCATGCCAAGTCACTTAATCGAAGTAGTCAGGAGGGCAATCATGGACGCGATGTCCGTTGAAACCCTTAAACGACGAAGTATCGGAGAATAGGCGAGCATTATCCAATTGCAACGACGTCTTCGCATTATATCGATCAATTGCTTGTCAAGTAATCGAGTGCGAGTGAGTTAAAAACTTTTTTTGAAGTTAGATAAAAGAGCTATTGCAGAATTCAATTCAATCGTACGACCAAAGAAATCCGCAGCTATTATGGCTGCTTGAAGATCCATGTTATCTTCAATCAACGTCGAAGTAGCGTGAGGTAAAAATTTTTTCAGTACCCTTGCTTGACAAGTTGCCGATGACTTCACACAATCCTAACCATCGATCGATGCACACCTCTTTGAATCTAC
>DAIRSD010000325.1:0-5603 GCA_036804625.1 Aureliella sp.
TAAGCGTACTGTTCATCTGATGGAAGATATCGGAAGATACTACGAGTACCATTTTGTTGAGTACGAGTACGATTCTTGCGGAAAAATCGCAACTTCAAAACTTGCGCGTCGGGCTGGAATGCGGGTAATTTTGCCGAGCGCTTTAAGAGGCGGGAAGCAGCCCATACTGCTGCAAAGTACTGCGCAGCTTGGCTTCCTCGGCTGGCCCAAGTGGCGTCATGGGCAGTCTGAGCTGCCCCGTGTCTCGGCCCAGCAACCGCATGGCTGCCTTGACTGGAATCGGATTGGTGCTTAGCCCCAGCATGTCACGGCACAAGGGGAACAACTTGTGATGCCACCTCATGGCCTCGGCCATGTTTCCATCAGCGGCTGCTCGAACCAGTGCCAAAACATCATGAGGAACGATATTGGCCGCCACCGAAATGACGCCTTCGGCCCCAACACTCATCATGGGCAGCGTCAAACTATCGTCTCCACTAAGTACCGTCAGATTGGTTGTATTGAGGATCTGCGAACATTGATCTAGCGAACCCGTGGCCTCTTTGACCATCGTGATGTTGCGAATTTCAGCCAGCCGAGCGATCGTTTCGGGTTCGATATTCTTGCCAGAGCGTCCGGGAATGTTGTAGACGCAGATCGGCAGGTCGACATCCTGTGCGACCGCTTTGAAGTGCTGGTAGAAGCCTTCTTGAGTCGGTTTGTTGTAGTAGGGAGCCACTTGTAAGGAGGCATCCGCACCCTCCTTAGCCGCCCAGCGCGTTAGCCGAATGGCCTCAGCGGTCGAGTTGCTGCCCGTGCCCGCCATCACCTTGACTCGGCCACCCGCGATCTGAACCACTTCGCTGATAACCCGCTCGTGCTCCTCGTGAGACAGTGTGGGCGATTCACCGGTGGTCCCGACCGGCACCAAACAGCTCGTGCCTGCCTGAATCTGGAATTCAACCTGCTCCCGCAGCTTGGCGACATCCAGCCCGTTATCTTTCAGCGGCGTAATAATAGCGACCGACAGTCCAGCGTAATCGGACCCTTTTCTTTGTTGCGTCATTGTGGTTTCCATCGATGGAGGTCAAAGGTAGTCAAGGCAATCAGGACAATGGCTGCTGATCCCGGACAAGACTGGTCAGAATGGCATCCAGTACCGGTTGCTCACGATCCATATCGCGGTCTTCGCCTTGGATTTGGATCAACATGGGCACAAAATCTTCCTGTTCGCTTTCCAGCTTGAGTATATGGCTGGTGACGATGAAGTCCAGATAGACAAATCGCTTAATTATGCCCTCAAGCAGCGTTTCGCCAAGCAGTCGTGAGCAATTTTCCGTTTCGACGTTGTCATATTCCTTTTCCATCGCCTTTCGAGCTTGATCGAAGGCCGCTTGCAATTTCTGGGGTCGCGTGATGGTCAGAAAGGTCCCCGATGGGCTTTCGATAAAAAGTGCACCCGCTTCTGTATCTTCCTGTACCCTCCAATTCTCCGGATACAGCAGTTCCAGTTCCATCCAGTGGTAGGTGTTGGGCATGATCTTCGCGGTCCAGGCAGAGAAAGGGGGAATGCTAGCAGCGGAACAGGACTTCCGTTATGGAAACTTAATATGGTAATGTCCCTCGAATAATGTGGACAGTTGTAGCCCGCCTTAATGGCTCAAGAAAATTGGTTCAGTTCCAGTTTTCGGAACCCAAGCCGACGTTCGGAAGTCGCATAGTCTGTGAAAACACCTATTTTTTAAACTCAATCACCCCTCTACTTCCCATGCCCATCAGCGATCGGAATAGTCGCGTCCTATGCCTGGGACTGGTGCTTTTAGCGCCAGTTTTGGTAGGCAGCGCTATGGGCTGCCGAAGCTTGCGAAGGTCGCAGAGCAATGCGACTTTGGCCGAGGCACGAAAGTATTCGCTTCGTGGTGCCGAAGCGCTGCAGTCTAACAAGACCGACGATGCCGAAGCCTTGTTCACCGAATCGCTTCGGCGTAGCCCTCAGGACGAGCGAGCACACTGGGGAATGGCCGAAATCCAGTGGCAAAAGGGGAACCACGCAGTTGCCACGAGGCACATGCAAGAGGCCGCTCGTATCAGCGGTAACAACCCGGAACTGCTGGTACGACTGGGTGAGATGAATCTGGAACAAGGTCAAATAGCGCAGGCCCAGGCTCAAGCGGATTTGGCTCTGAACAACAATCGCCAGCAAGCAGAAGCATGGCAACTACGAGCCAGAATCGCATCGGATCAAGGGCAACTGCAAGAGGCCATGCAGTTCTACCACCGCTCATTGATGGCTCAGCCTGACAACCCGCCCGTTCAATTGGCATTGGCGGAACTTTACCAGCGCATGAATCGCCCGCAGCGCGCTTTGGCCACTTTGGAACGTATGTCGGACCTGAGGTCACCGGAAAGCCAATCTGCGACCGCCTGGCTGCTGAAAGGTCAGGCCATGGCTAGCCTGGGTCAAACCAATGAAGCCAAAGTCTGCCTGGGACAAGCCACACAGCAGGCAAAATGCGACGACTGTCAAACTTTCTTGCAGATCGCACAATTAAATGCTCAGTTAGGTCAAGTAGCGGAAGCCAGAATCTACTTAGGGCAGGTGTTGAGCCGTCAACCGGCGCACCCGGAAGCCTTGGCGTTACAATCTCACCTACAACAACACTTTCAGTCCACTTGGCAAGATGGCTTGATCACTAATACAAACCCTACGATCGATACGGTTCCCGTATCCGCTCCAATAGTTGGCCCTGGCCCGGCCTTAATCGAAGACAACCCCGCCCCGACGCTTCAAACTCCGAAATAAATCCTGAGAAGATTTGCCAACCGAGTATTCGCAAGCTAGATTTCAGTTGGTAACGCGTGATGAACCGTCTGTGTCTAGGCCAGTCCTTCTAGGACCGACTGCCGATCCGATAGACACAGCAATCCTTGGCCGTGGAGACATGATTCGATGTCGGAGCAAACTCAAAGTCTAGCACCCAGCACTTTCGTCGACCGTCGCCAGGGCACTCCAGCGACCACCAGCGGAGTCGAACGACGGCAGTTTGGCAACTCACATGCGAGGCTTTCGCCAGACGCTCGAGAACTGGCAGAGGCCATCGACAGTTATAAGATTCAGAATCGACGCCGCTACATCACCTTTGAAGAGATGCTGAATATCATCCAGGCTTTGGGCTACAGCAAAAACTAAAGACCTCTACCCTTCGTCATCTACCGTTCGAGCCCTTCCACCCGCGAAATCAAATTCGCTAAGTGCGGGAATGATCATGGCAAGGGTGCTAAAGCCGTAAGCCACCACCGTCACAAAGAACACCGTCAATTCTTGGTTTCTAAGGATAAAGCTGGTGATGGCAAAAAAAGTCAGAAATGGCAAGCCAAAGGCGGCCAGCGCAATGGCCGGACTGGGATTGCGGCTGCCCATGGCCATTAATAGGCCTGTCCACCCGCCCAAGATGATCGCAAGAAAGGGTGGTAACTGCCTAGCAAACGATCCTCGGAAGCTCATCATAATCATCATGCAAGTGGCTATCCCTAGGAACAAAAAGAATAAAGTCCCCAGACTTGTTCCAATCGCTAACCGCGACTGCGCATAGATCATCCCGCAATGGATTCCCAGCATGGCCGCAAACAGATCCACCACCAATAGAGCACCCAAAACGTATAGCAGATTGGGAGTGCTGATACCGTTGCTGTACCACAAGTAGCCCACCAGCAGCAGCGGACCAAGCACCATTTCTTTGGTTACGTAAAACACGCCAATCAATTTTCCGCTCAAGAACTGCAGCGGTGTGATCTGCGTGGCAAGCAACAGATCCAGAGCTAAGGCATCACGTTCGTTGGTGACAGAATTGACCGCCAGTGCGTTGATCAAGACCAAGGAAACGACCACAAAAGGGGCCAAAATCTTGGCCGCAACCGGCAACAACTCTTCGGCCAACCTACTTTTCTCCAGCGCCAGTCCGGTGATGACGGAGCTATGCAGAGCAAAGATCGCTGCCACAAAAAGAGTCGAATAAATCAAGCGAATCACCCACAGCTTCCGCCCGTATGCCCAGGTGCGCACTTCGCGCCAAAGCACGGGATTATTCCACATGGGGCGCGGCGAACGCGCCTTCCAAGTGGCCGCTGTTTCGGAAGCAGTCGACACCTGCTGGACCGCATAATCTTCATCCGGCTCTGGCGCTTGCGGTCGAATCTGCTGCGAAGGATTCCAGTCGCGAAGCTTCCAGACGGCCCAAGTACTTAGACCAGCAAACGCCAGGCAACTGAACAAGCAATAACCGGTCGGTGCCCCACCTGGCAGACCCAGCCAAGGCGGTGGAGCCAGCGGCTGGCAGACCACCCACAACGCCCGAAGTGGACTGATCATATCAGCCCAACCCGGCGATATTCCATCCAAACGCCCCGCCGCAATCACCTCACCAATCACCAATACGCCGGCGATGGTCAAGAAAGTCACAGCTAAAGTCTGAAACGTCTTCTCGCGCCAAAAAGCCACTAGGGTAGCCAGCGCCCCACACCACATCGCCGTCGCCCCTATCACCGCAGTGGACATCAAGACTTGCGGTATGCTAACGCCGCCCATCAGCGCAATCAGCAGCATCAGCGGCATGGCACAAAGGATCAATCCACCAATCCCTAGTAGGTTAGCGGCCAGCTTGCCGATGACCACTTGGAAGTTCGATAGTCGTGTCAACAGCAGCAAGACCAGGGTTCTTCGGTCCTTTTCCTGTGCCACGCTGCTAGCGCACGTCACGGCAGAAAAGAACATCAGGATGGCCAGTTCCATCGGTGCAACGATCTGAAAAACCAGCACGCCAAAGCGTGAGAAATCGCCTAAGTCACGAACAGGCTGCATGCCAGCCATCAACGCCCATGTCGTGCAGAGCACACTAAATAACACCAAGACAAAAACTACTCGCTGCATGTAGAAGCGCAGCCGTCGTGGTGCAACACGCCATTGGCGGCCAAATATAGGTCCGAACATTCGTCAAAATCGATCTTGGGTAACCGCCAAACCGAAGTACCAGTATGATAGGCTGGCAGGTTCAGTCAGTGGATTAAGGTAGCGATAAAGTCAATTATAACGATTCCATCATCAAGCCAACCGGTCGAACTTGGTTTTTTGCTCAACAGAAAGTCCCTTCACCTATCCACAAGCTAGCCTTTCTACAATGGGCACGTGCCTTCTGTCAGCCAAAACCGTTTAGGCCGTACGCCGTTTCCCATCGAATGAACCCCATCCCAGGAGATCAAGTCGTGCTTTTCCGAAAGAGAATCGCCAATTTCTGGCGTAATGAAGACGGGCCCACTGCGGTGGAATATGCCATCATGCTGGCCGGAATTGTAGGCGTTTGTATCGCCACCGTATCTATCATGGCTAACGCAACCGAAGAAACGTTCGAACGATCCAGCAACGCGATCACCAATGCCATTGGCGGTGGCAACTAGCGAGTGCCCTTCGTAAATTACTACCTGTAAAGCACGTACCTCCAAGCTACCGAACTGCTCCCATGGCCTATCGCAATCGAATGTGGATCGATCCCCGTGTGCAGGGGGGCTTGGTAGGGCGAGTGTTCATCTACTGGTTTGCCGTGGTACTTTACTGCGGCACCACTACTGCG
>DAIRSD010000326.1:0-5553 GCA_036804625.1 Aureliella sp.
TACAAAGCTAACGCGTTGGGTTGCTATTGCGTCAACCGTTCCATGGTCGACCTGGGTTCTTTAGTCAAAGGTTCATCATTAGCCCTAGTTTTGGTTCATTCTAGGTAGCTGTTGTCGTATTGACCACTTGAGACCTAAACAAATTGCAGAACTGAACTAAACCTTTTTACTGCCAATGACGATTTTTCAGAGAATGCGGCTTGTGCAGATTCAGAAGGCGATGCAGGTTTGGACAGCAATGATGCTTTCAAGGGAATTCTGAGCCGGAAATGACTAGTGACCATCGGGTCGCAACTTCCAATGAATTCGGGGGGATTCATGTTAACAAACAGAAATTGGCTGGTACTATTGGTTTTTACCTTTGTTTGGTCTGGATCCCAACGCAGCTCGTTGGCTCAAACTTTCGGACTTGAACTCCACAATAACGCCATGCCAGCTTCAGGCGGAATGGGCGGAGTCAGCGTGAGCAGACCACAAGATCTACAATCTGCCGTGGCCGGTAATCCCGCTACGCTCAGACTGTTTCAGGGAACTCAGTTTTCGTTTGGCGGCGCATGGGCAGACGTTAACTATTCGGTCACTCAAAACTCAAACCTACCAGTCCTGGGAGTCAGCCCCTATAGTGCAACTTCATCCACACCCGGCGGCTTATTGGGCAACATCGGTCTGACGCAGGATTTGGATGGAATGGGCTTACCGGCGACCATGGGGCTAGGCTTAATTACTAACGCAGGAGCCGGAGTCAACTTTCGAGCTGTACCTCAGTCCAACGGTACAGCGGCACAGTACTTGTCGTTGGATATCGTTCCGGGATTGGCTGTTTCCTTGACAGAGAATTTAACTTTCGGTGCCTCGGGAGCACTGGGTACTTCGTATCTGGACGGGCCTTTCACCGACTTTGCGGGGATGACCACAGCCTACGGCTTTCGAGGCACCGGCGGTGCGAACTACTTTTTAAGCCAAAACACATCGGTGGGAGCCCATTGGCAATCAAAAAAGAATCTACGGTTTGAAGATGCATTTTTGCTGCCTATCGTGGGTACGGCTAGGGACGTGAACTTCGATCATCCCTCCAATGTGGTCTTCGGAATCGCTAACAGTGGCCTGATGGATGGCCGTTTGTTTTTGGGTGCAGATGTCGTGTTCAAGCACTATAGTGATGCAGATACTTTACAGGCCATTTACCGGGACCAGTGGTGCTTTCAGTTTGGTAGCCAATATCTGATGACACCCAAGGCGAGGCTACGAATGGGCTATGTGTATGCGCAGAATCCAATGAAAAGTGCGCAGATTGAATCGATCGGCGGAGTCGTACTGCCAGACGGAGTCCCAGCCGTGCGCTACGTCCAAGCCCAGTTCGCTGCCATCACCGAGCACCGAATTACATGCGGAATTGGTATCCAGAACTTTCGGCCCGGAATCGATGTGGATCTTTTTGCTGGCTACGGGTTTGATACGGAAGATCAGTTTGGCAATACTTCCGTTAGCTTGGAAGGAAATTACTGGATTGGATTTGGCACCACTTGGCGATTCGGTGGCAGGTGCAACTCAAGCTGCGGTACCAACTAGGGCCTGAATTCAAATCGAATTCCGATGGCCAGTGCATCCCGGAAAATTCCAGAGGGTGATGTAATGTACTGGATGTCTGGTTGAATGCTCATTTTCGTAGTCCAAAAAGCCTTGTAAAATACTTCAGTAGTCGTCTCCTGGTTGGTTCCGCCTTGGAACAGTTCCGACCATGCCAAACCAACCCCAAAAACATCATGGTCTCGTCCTGGAAATAGCCCGGTGTAGGTGAAACCTCCGACAGCACTGTCCCCGATCGATTTGGCAATTGGTTGTTCGCCAGGAAATCGCGGATAGTAGCCGGCAAAGGCAGCCATGCCCTGATAGCAGTCTGCGTCCCAGGGGCTTTCCTGATAGAGTCTCTGTTCCCATTGTAGATAGTACTCACGGACCGCCGAAACAAATTCACCCTCAAGAACGCCAGCCGACTCATAAAGCGCACCGACCGCGAAAATTCCAGGAAACCTGTCCTGGATAAGTGTATAGCTGCGCTCCAATTCTGCTATGACCAGATAGGCATTGGTGTCAGATAGTCCCCAGGTGCCACCTTTGGCAAAGGCACTCCAGGCCCCCATTTTCAATTGCAATGAATCTCGCAGTCGGAATAGGCCGACCGCTCCCAAGGCCTGGTCTGGGTAGGTTGGAAAGGCCGTGGATGGGCTGAGGCCAAACGTGGATTGAATAAAATGCTCGGCTATTCCAATATTTTGAAACTCAGTATTCAGATCTTGCTTACCTAGACGCACGGTGATGTCATCGTTAAGCCAGTTTGACTCCCACCAGTATTCACCCACTTGTGTAATATTCTGGAATGAATCGATATTGCTAATGACCTGAGTGTCCCCGATGAAGTCCTCAGTCAGTCCACGACCATGAGTGCTTTGAGCCAAAAGAAACAGGTGGCCAGGGAGTTTGGCCTTGGATTTTTCTAAGTCGAATCCAATTTCCAAGTTCAACAATCCGAAATAGCGAGTGGCGTCTTGAGTTGACTTCCCCCCCCTGGCATTAGTGAAGGTCTCGCCAAAATAGATGGGCCGTAGCGACAGTAATCTATCGTCATTTGCATTAAAGAACCCGCCCTGCTCAAGCGGACTGGTGCATGCCTTACCGGAAAAGCCGTCTTCGCAATGGCCGAAACAAGATGTGGCTAGTAATAGCAAAAAAGAAACTACAACTTTGACTACGGTTCGGTTAAGCCAGAAATCGTCCATCGCATTCCTGCTGCAAACCGAATTGATTTACCGAACTCTTGTCGAGTTCAATCTTTTCACTTTCGTTAGGACATTACTTGTCATCTAGATTCGTCCTAAGGCTGTTCGCAAGTGGCGATAAATGTTGCGATAGACTGCTTTTGCATTGGCGTCGGTAGTACGCTCATGCTCTTCGCGACAATCAGAAAGATTGGAACTATTGGAACAACCAGGGTAAATGTGGTTCAGCAATAAACGCTAACGAACTGCGCGCGAGTTTGACGAAAAGACCAAGAGTCGATAACTCAACAAGGAGGTAAACTTACGCAGGGCTGCGTCTTAAAGCATTTTAGCCATTCGAATTTCAGCCCATGGCCGATGATCCTACTTACAGCACTAGGGCAACTGTGATTGTGCTGTTAAATCTTGTAACGGTTGGTCTATTAGGCTGCAGAACTTGCGACAAACGATACTCGCCCGACCCTTGCCGTACAATTCAATCACAAGCCATCCTGAACTCTGCTTCCGGGGCCCAGTGGGCTCAGGTTTTCGGGTCGGACAAGCCCATCCAGACCAGCGAAGTCCCTTGGCCCAGCCAAGGTTCCCATCAGACGCTTGCTTCCAAGTTCTTGGAATTTGCTGATACACTAAGTGCAGCAAACGACCCTAGATGCCCGGACTATTACTTTCAAGCGGCTCTTCATAGTTGGCAAGCAATTAGCGCGCAAGCACAAGATACTATTGTTGCTACGTACGACTGGAGAACCTATCATGCCAGTCTTGCAGGTCTTGTTACTGAATCAATTCGCTTTGGTCGTCTCGATCAAGGTCGCTTGCGAATCTACCGTCCGTATGGACCGGAAGAAATCGATGTAATCGAAAATGGGCTGCTTTGGCCGACGGATCAGTTTTCGGAATTGCGAATCGCGAAAGCCCCCAAGCATCACAAGCTGAAAAATTACTACTGTGAGCCCGGTATCGGTGTGCCCGTAGTAGCAACCCGCGCTTCAATCCATACAGCAAACGACGATCCAGCGGAACGTTTCTTTCCATCTCGCTTGCCAGTCGCATTGACTGCTCTTTTGCGACCGAGAAATCCAGACGGCGAGTGTCGCAGCGATCAATTATATCCTGAGTTCGTTCTTGAACTAGTAAACCCATTGCGGATAGAGTCGTATCAAGTGGGACAGCAACCACTCAAGCTTGCCTCAGACATCAGCGCTCCCTTGGAAGAAATTTTGAATTCCAATCCTTCCAATCCACTTTCAGGTTTCGTTCTGCCAGGTGCCGAGACCCAAGATGATGGGTTGAAATGGCTGGAGCCTTACCAGCCTGGCAAGATTCCGGTCGTATTCATCCACGGCCTGCTGTCGGATCCAACCACATGGTTGGAAATGGTCAATTATCTTCGTACACAAAACTGGTTTAACCAAAAATATCAAGTATGGGGATTCAGCTATGCCACAGGCAGCCCCTTCGTTACCTCGGCATACCGACTTAGGCATCAATTGCTTGAAGCGCTGAGCATCATCGAACCTCACTTCCGCGATCCAGCGCTGGGGCAGATGGTTCTGATCGGACACAGTATGGGAGGGTTGGTGGCCAAACTTCAAGTAGCCGAAAGTGGTAACGCTATATGGAATTCAATTTCACGTGTCCCGTGAGACTCCATTCAAGCCTCGGAAGAAGTAAAACAACAACTGTCGCAGCGATTATTCTTTGCCCCGCAGCCCCATATCAGTCGAGTCATATACATTGCCACGCCCCATGCAGGATCGTCGCTTGCGATACGAGGTATCGGCAGAATCTCATCGGCTCTGGTGCGACCTGAGGATGAGAATCGAGCCCTTCATGAGCAGTTGATCAAAGACAATCCGGACGCTTTCTTTGGAACCTTTCGAAATCGAATCCCGACTAGCATCGACCTACTGGATCCCGACGATGCGACTCTACAAGCCATCTATGGATTACCTGTTTCGGGCAGTGTCGAACAGCATAACATCCTCGGCACGGGCAATCGACTTTGGACTTGGCGACAGAGCGACGGCGTAGTCACCATCAATAGTGCCGGTCATCCTGACTGCATCACCGAGACGCACATTGCGGCTCCTCACACTGAAATTACCAAAGATGAAGCCACCTTCGCCGAAGTGGCCAGAATCCTAAAATTGCATTTGAATTAACTTTCCGTCATACTTAATACTTGGAACCACGCACCAATAGGAGATCTAAGATGCCGTTAGAAAAGCTACCTCGAGGCAATTGGCTGTTGTTGACTGGAATCTTATTGGCCATATTGGGATTGGCCGCGATACTCTCCCCGTCGATTGCCGGCGGGGCAGTTGTCTACGTGATCGGCGGCTTTCTGGTGTTAACGGGAGTAGTTCAACTTCTAGTTGGCTGGAGAGTAGATTCGTTTACCAGCAAGCTAACCAACATTGTTCAGGGAGTCATTGGTATCGCTGCTGGAATCGCGGTATTGGCTCATCCGTTTTATGGTTTGGCAGCATTGTCTATCGTCCTAGCTGTCTTCTTCTTGATCGATGGCCTCTGGAAAATCGTCAACTCTTTTTCGTATCGCCCGGCAGCCGGTTGGTTAGCCGTTTTGGCCAGCGGCTTGATCGCAGTCGCATTAAGCTGGATGATTTGGAGGCAGTGGCCGGTTTCCGGCCTATGGGCAGTTGGCATCTAAGTGGGTGTAGATCTGCTGTCAGACGGGTTAGAGCTGGTCAAAATCGCATTGACCTGGATAAAGGAGGTGCAGAGGGTGAAGGATAAGGACGAGTTGATCAGAGGC
>DAIRSD010000327.1:0-5543 GCA_036804625.1 Aureliella sp.
TGGCTCTACGCGACCAACAAACTCCAGCAGAAGCAAGAAGGCATTTGGCTCTTTTGCTGGGTAGCCAATTGATCGAAGTTGAGCAAGAGCTACAAGTAATTCGAGAGCTGCTCGATCAGGGCACAGAAGCACGTAGCCTGGCCGTTGCTCGCAGTCGATATGTGGCCGCCGATGAATTGGCTAAAGAACTATTGAGCCGTTGGGGGCAATTCGGATTCCAAGAGCAGTCCGATGTGGCCAGTCTTTTGATGTCAAGGACAACCTGGCGAGACGCACTGTTAGGCGGCTTAGAAAGCGGTGTCGTTCAAGCCAGCCAGCTTCCGCCTGCCGTTGTGCAAGGGCTAATTGGTCACTTTGACCGAAATCTCCGGTCTCGAGCCGTGGCTGTGTTGGGACGACCTTCTCCGCGTCAGAAGATCGTTGAGGAGTATTTGGAGCAAATGCCCAATCCGAACACTCACGGTCATTCCGTTGCCGGTCAGCAACTTTATCAAATGCACTGCGCAGTCTGCCACTCCAGTACCCCAGAGCGACCTGCGATTGGTCCGGCGGTAGAAAACCTAACTCACTGGACTAATCACCAGTGGGTAACGGCCATCATGGATCCCAGTTTAGTCGTCGAGCAAAAATACAAACAAACGGTAGTTTTGTCAGTTAACGACGAGGTTTACAGCGGGATTGTGAGTGTCGAGGACGACCAGGCTATGACGATCGTGGGTAACGACGGTCAATCGCGTAAAGTGCTACATGCCGACGTACAGGATCGGCAGAGTTCCCATGTGTCACTCATGCCCGACGGTTTCGAATCGCGACTATCACCACAGCAACTGGCCGATCTGATTCAGTACTTGCGAACTCGGTAGCTGTTCAGGCTGCCAGGCTTGTCCCTGAGCTGTTATGATTGGGTCGGTCCAATAGGCTGCGCTGTCGTTTAGTTCAGGAATTTAACTGGGTCTTGCGTTGATGGCATCGCCAGCAATCGAAGTTCAACAATTGCATAAACACTATCTAGGCTTTGGGGGGCGACGGAGTTTTCATGCGCTTCGTGGGATCGATCTTCATGTGGAACGTGGACAAGTTTTTGGGCTCTTGGGGCCCAATGGTGCTGGTAAGACGACGTTGATCAAGATCTTGTTGGGAATCGTGCGCAATTCGAGCGGCTCTGCCTGTCTGCTAGGGCTGCCCGCGGGTAGTCGAGAAGCTCGTAGGATGATCGGCTACTTGCCCGAGAATATGATGTTTCCCAGGCACCATACCGCTTGGAGCGCAATGCGCTTCTACGGACGACTGAGCGGAGTTTCTGGGAAGGTGATCCGCGAGCGGGGCGCTGAGTTGCTACAGATGGTTGGACTGGATGGTTGGGAGAATAAGCTGGTCAAACAGTTCAGCAAGGGAATGCGCCAACGATTGTGCTTGGCTCAAGCACTGCTGCATGATCCGCAACTGTTGATCATGGATGAACCAACCGACGGCTTGGATCCGGTGGGCAGGGCAGAGATGCGACAATTGATTCACAGCCTGAAGAATCAAGGCAAGACGGTATTCTTGAATAGCCATATTTTGCAAGAAGTGGAACTGGTTTGTGATCGAGTTGCGATCCTGGCGGCTGGTTCCGTCCGAGGCGTTGGGACATTGACCGAATTGACCGATCGATTTTGCACCGCCCCTGACCAGAGAAATCGTTTGGAACTTGAAGGCAGTGTCCAGCAAATCCAGACAGCGATCGATCTTTGCGGACAGCGCTTGTCTGAAGTTGTTTGTCATTGGCTACCCAGCAACCGTTGTCAATTGACATTCTCGGGTCGGCAACAGTCCGACGTCGATGAACTGATCGATCGGCTTCGCCAACAATCGGTCAGCATTCGTAGTTTGGAACGCAAGCAGCAGTCCCTGGAAGAGATATTTCTAACCGCGATTCGATCCTAACATGATCAAACCCTATCTTGGAATTTTGATCGATTCTTTCTGGGAAGCTGTCCACAACAGGATTTTGTGGGCATTGCTTCTCACGTCGACCTTTCTGTTGGCTGCCGTGGCTCCTTTTGGACTGGTGGTCGAACGCAATTTTCAGTTTAGCAGTTACGACGTCCTGGATCGCGCTCGACTGGTCAGCCGTTTGGCTCGTGGTCTGGATAGCAAGGCCCAGACAGGCGTTGCAGCAGTTGCCAAACGACTGGAATCCGACTTGGCGGACAAAGTGCGGCGTGATGCCAAGGAAAAGGGCACAAGCCTATCCAGTCATCAGTTGGTAGCGGAATTGAATCGATTGCTGACGGTCAGTGATCTGTACAGCGACGCGGATTTTCCCACTGCGGCCAAACGCGAGCGACTAAAATCCTTAATTGAAAAATCACCCGATCAGAGAAGCCGTGAGGATCTCGAGCAGCTTAACAGCGAGCTATTGCAAATCACGCTGGCTCCTGACCTGGGCGCGGCGCGCGGCGAGCAGATCTGGGTTGGCTACGCCGGATTCAAGATTGGCGTGCCGTTAGGGGTGACTCGCAAGCAGATTGAAACTTACATCGAGCCACTGATTCTCCAGTTAATCGTGCAACTGGGTCTAGGCGTAATGATCGTCTTGGTCGCCATCATCGTAACCAGTCCTATCATCCCAGATACATTTCGGCCTGGTGCGCTGCATCTGATGTCGAGCAAACCGATTTCACGCTCTTGGCTTTTTCTTTCTAAATTTGCGTGCTGATGTATCTTTGTCAGTTTGAATTTGGTTTACGTTTTGACCGGACTGTACCTTATCGTCGGATGGCGGTTTGGCTTATGGAATCCAGGGCTTTTGTACTGTGCGGGTCTGCTTTTATTTGTGTACATCATCTTTTATTCCGTCAGTGCTTTAGCGGGTCTAGTCTGGGGCAACGCCATCGTTAGCGTAGTGGTGTCCATCGTCTTCTGGGTGTTCTGCTTTACGGTTGGCACAATGCACGATGTGATGCAGACCCGTGTTGAGCAGTGGCCACAGATAAGGCGGCTTGAAGTAGTTGGCGATCACGTCATTGCCGTCAATGAAGCGGAAGTCATGTACCGTTGGAACGACGGACATCAGGTTTGGCAGCCCGCAACAGAATTCAGTCTGCGTGGCGAAGGCTTGGACGTCCGGAGCTTTGGACCGCTTTGGGATCAGAAGCGAAATCAAATCTTGTGCAAGACATTCTTGCCAAGAAGCCCATTCGAAGGACGCAATCATCAGGGTTCTCGCAGCATTACTTTTATCGATTTGGATACCAATACACAACAATCGTCGCAATCATCGGATGCCCAGCGGTCGGTTAGTCAGGCTTACTGGGACACTCGGGCGGGCGCGGAGATTCCCGAGCAGATGTTCCAGATGATGCTAGTGGATGACTCTATCGTCGTCGTCAGCCGGCTTGGGCTTTTTGCTCTGGATCTCAGCCACGCTCAGCTTCAAACCGGTGGAGGCGGATTATTGCGAGGTTTGGTCAATCTAAGTGGCTTCCAACGTGCTTCGCCTCCCGGCTTTAGTACAACGGACAATACCGTTGCAGCTTCTGCCGGACGTGACGGCCTGATCGTCTATACTTCCGGAACCGTCAGCCGGATGCAATTGGCCGATGGACGATTCCGATTACTAGCTGAAGCCAAGCTTTCCGGCGAAGGCAGCGAAGCGGCACTGCTGGCGGCCAATGACAGATTCGCAGTCGTTGTGCGCGAAGCGATGCCGCTTGTGTTGATGGATGCACAGCTTCAGGGACCCGTGCAGATCGACCTGCCGGACGCTCAGCAGCCCAAACAGCTTGCTTGGATACCCGAAAGTGACCATTTGGCGATATTGACTCATTCTGGTCAAATCTTGCGATTCGATTGTCAAGAAAAATCATTTCAGGAGATTCGCACTGGCGTGACGTCCAAAGTAACCTGCATGAAATGGGAGACTTCCCAGCAGTTATGGTTAGGTGCTGTGCCCAATCATGCATTTCGAGTCGATTTGGCCAGCCACTCCATCGACCGCTCATTGAAGCCCTTGCCGAAGACTTCAGAGAAATTCTACAACTGGCTAGTTCGGCCGCTTTATAAGATCAATCCGAAGCCAACAGCGCTGAATCAGACCATGCAGTATTTGTTAACTGGCAACAAGCAGTTCAATCCACAACTGATCACCGTTAAATTAGATAATGCTCGAGTGGAACTGGATATTTGGCAACCGATCATCAGCAATTCCGCATTTGTAGCTGTGATTCTGTTGCTTTCCTGCCTGTACGTGGCTCGCAAGGAGTATTAACGTAGACTGGCTTTTTCTAGTAAAAGTGCGTATATTGAGCGACTTTTAAGGGCAGGGCAGGGCGTGTCGATCGAACTGCCCAGATCACCACGGAAAATTTGCAGAATAGTTTGCCATGAAAACGGATGAATTGCGTGAAAAGTATTTGGCGTTTTTCGCTCAGCAGGGGCATGCTCGGCAGCCCAGCGATGTTTTGGTACCAACGTGGGACCCGTCGGTACTGTTTACTCCGGCCGGTATGAACCAATTCAAGGATCACTTTCTGGGCAAGGTCAAGCTGGATTTTACTCGTGCAACAACCTGTCAAAAATGCTTGCGCACGGGAGACATCGACAACGTGGGGCGTACGGCTTACCACCATACGTTCTTTGAGATGTTGGGTAATTTTAGCTTTGGCGACTATTTCAAGCGTGAAGCCATCGAGTGGGCCTGGCTGTTTTTGACAGATCGCAAGTGGCTTGGAATCGATATGAATCGCTTGTCAGTAACCGTTTATAAGGATGACGATGAAGCAGCTAAGTTGTGGAACGAAGTGGTGGGGCTACCATCCAGCCGCATTGCGAGAATGGATGAAGACGAAAACTTCTGGCCGGCCAGCGCACCTAGCCAAGGGCCGGATGGAGTCTGTGGGCCGTGCAGTGAGATCTACTATCACTTAGATAGTGGCAAGCAGGTTGAGATTTGGAATCTGGTGTTTACTCAGTTTAATCGTGTCGGCGATCCACCGGACAACTTGCATCCGTTGCCAAGCAAGAACATTGATACAGGAATGGGATTGGAGCGAACGGCCAGCGTTATGCAGGGTGTGCCGACGAATTTCCACATCGACATTTTGTATCCAATCGTCCAAGCCGCCGCTCAGGTATGCGGATGTAAGTACGATTACGAAAGCGAAAACGGGCGTCGCTTACGGCGAATTACCGATCATGTTCGCGCCTGCGTTTTTTCCATTCACGAAAACATCTTGCCTGGCCCCAAGAAGGCTCGTTACGTGATCAAGCGATTGTTGAGACGCGCTGTCTTGGATGGACATCAGATGGGACTACGAGAGCCCTTCTTGCATCATCTTGTTGCGGCTGTTGCCGAAGCTATGGGAGGGCCGTATCCAGAATTGAAACAGACCGCTGGGAGAGTGGCCGAAGTGATTCGCAAAGAGGAGAGCGATTTTTTCTCGACGATCGATGCTGGTTTGGACCGTGTCGACAAAGTCTTCGCTCTGATGACCCAGTCTGGGACAGAGATAGTTTATGGGTTTGTATCTTCGACGCTCTACCAGACCTATGGAGTGCCA
>DAIRSD010000328.1:0-5523 GCA_036804625.1 Aureliella sp.
GGAAGACGATGCGGAAACTGCGCGAGTCCAAGACCATTCTGCTTTCGACTCATATTTTGCAGGAAGTCGAGGCGATGGCGGACCGAGTGATTTTGATCAACGACGGTCGCAAAGTCTTTGACGGAACCATCAGTGAATTGCGGTCCCGCGAAGACAATTTAGAGCTTGCGTTCCATAAGTTGACTGGTGCCGCAAGTTAGTACTTGAACAGCAGTCCCACTCTAGATAAAAATTCATGCGGAGCGGGCCTGACAGCGGCGACTTCGCCAATAAATTGAACACTCATGAAGTTGAACACTCATGAATCGGCCGACGGCCATCCACACTATGGAAGCTAAAGCTGATCGACGAATTTTCCATCCTTTACCTCAACCAATAGTAATAGTGCTAGATCATGTTCAGTGAAGTATTGAACCTGTTGTTGCCTTTAGTGCTACTGATCGGAATCGATCTGATTTTCCTGCTGCTCGTCTTCTTGGCGGTCAGATTTTTGGCTAAGCGCAAGCGAGCTGCCTACGCTGTGCTTAGACGGAATTTCCTAGCCTACTTCTCCAATCCAACCGGCTACGTGTTCTTGTGCCTGTTCGTGCTGCTTACGTCGATGGCCGCGTTTTGGCCCAATGAGTTCTTTAACGCGAACCTGGCGAATCTGGATCAACTGAATTATTGGTTTCCAGTCATCATGTTGTTTTTTATTCCTGCTATCACCATGAGCATTTGGGCAGATGAAAAGCGGCAGGGGACTGATGAGCTGTTGCTAACGTTGCCGGCCGATGACTTTGATATCGTGGTCGGAAAATTCTTGTCGGTCGTATCGATATTTACGGTGTCGCTGATTTTTTCGCAGATTTCGACCTTTATGGTACTGCTTTACCTGTCCAGCGGTGGAGTGGATGCCGGTCTGTTCTGCAGTAATTATCTGGGATACTGGTTCGTGGGTCTGGCCATGCTAGCCATCGGCATGGTCGCTTCGTTCATGACTTCGAATTTGACCGTGGCGTTCATTCTTGGCGCGTTGTTCAACGCACCATTAGCCTTTGCTGCAAATTCCGAAGTGATCATCGCACGTGGCGGCTGGTCGCAGCTTGTTAAGTCATTCAGCTTCAGCGATCAGTTTGACAACTTTGGCCGAGGCGTAATCAGTATCGCCCCTGTGGCGTTCTTCTCTTTGCTGACCATGGCAGCGCTTTACTACTGCATGGTGCTGATTGGACGGCGACACTGGAGCGGGGGCAGCGATGGCAACAAGATGTTTTTGCATTTTATGTTTCGATGCTCGGCTTTGGCTGTCGTGGTTTTCGGAATCAGCTACTTCTTTATGCAGAATGATCGGCCGCGATTTGACGTCACCCAAGGAAAAGTCAGTTCGCTTAGCCCGACCACTAGGCAGTTAATCCGCAAATTGGATCCAGAACGCCCAATCGTCATCGAAGCGTTCATATCCAACAACATTCCCGAGCAATATTCGAAGACTCGCTATGATCTGGTGACTCTGCTGAAGGAGTTTCAGTCGCTGGCTGGCGGACGCAATACCAAGTTGCAGGTCCAGATCTACGACAACTTGGAAACATCCAGTGAAGAGGCACAACGAGCCCGCAAGCAGTATGGGATCGAACCACAAGCGATTCGCGTTCGTCAGCGAGGAGCCTTCCGTGACCAAGAAATATTGTTGGGAGCAGCCGTTCGAAGCGGATTGTCCAAAGTCGTCGTGCCGTTTTTTGACAGCGGTATTCCGGTTGAGTACGAACTGGTGCGTTCGATTAACACAGCGGCACAGCCCAAACGAGCCAAGTTGGGGGTCATCAACACCGATGCCAACTTTATGGGCGGATTTTCGATGGCCGGCGGCTCCTTCCGCCAGCTCCCTAAGCAGCCGATCATTGAAGAGCTAGAAAAGCAGTATGATGTCGAGGGCGTCGATGCAACTGAAACAATCGCACCTGGAAAGTACGATGTGCTGCTGGCCGTGCAGCCATCATCTTTGTCTCCGCCTCAATTGAAGAATTTAGTTGACGCCGTTCAGGCCGGAATTCCAACGGCCATATTCGAGGATCCATTACCAGTCGCCATGCAAGGTGTACCGGGCACTGGCGAGCCCAAACAGCCGGCAGGTGGTGGCATGTTTGGCGGTGGTCAGCCTCAACCCAAAGGCGACATTCAAACACTCTGGTCCGCTCTTGGTCTAAACATCCAACAGTTGCCTGGTATGCAGGGCACTCTCAATCCAGAGATAGTCTGGCAGCAATACAATCCGCACCCTAAATTGCGATATCTGCTGAACGCTACCGATCAGTGGTTGTTTATCCGGGAAGAAGCCGGGGAAGGTGTCGATTACTTGAGCGAATCCAATCGGGCCACCGCTGGACTTCGTGAGCTGATGATGCTTTATGCAGGTGCCATTGACATAGACAAGGACAAAAAGGAGCTGATTGTGACACCGATTGTTACGCTTCGGCCCAACAGCGGACGTATCAAGTTTGATGACGTGATGGCTCAAATGCGAAGTGAAGAAGTGCAGCCTACCCAGTTGCAGGTTCTTCAAGGGCCAACCTTGGGCGAACAAATCGTAGCCGTGTATATCGAAAGTGCAAATGCTAGCAGCGATGCTACGGATGGCCAAAATAAAGCCGAGGGGCAAGCGGCTGATAAAGCCAATGCGACAAGCACTGAACAAGCGGTCGCTTCCGATGCAGATTCCAAAAAGATTCGGGCCTACTATGTTGCGGATATCGACTGCATGGCTCCGTTCTTCAGTGCCAACCGTCGCCGACCTGAAGATTACGAAGACATCAATCTGCGCGTGCAGAATATTACCTTTGTGCTCAATGTGATTGACGTTCTGGCCGGTGAGGCGGATTACCCGGCCATTCGCAGCCACGAACCGCAACACGTTACGCTGCGATTATTCGAGGATCAAGCTCAAGAATTTCAAACTGCGGAAGCTGAAAATCAGAAGCAGTACCAGGAGGAATTCAATCGTGCTATCCGAGAAGCTGAAGAGGAGAATCAACGAACCGTCGCCAAGTTCCAGGATCGAATCAACGAACTGAATCGTGAAGGAGCGACCGATCCTAGCAAACAACAGACGCTGATCGCTGAACTGCAACGACTGCAAGTTCAGAATATGTCCTTGGAACGAAAACTGGCGATTCAAAGAGAGAAGTTAGAAGCGGAACGAGATGAAAAGATTCGCGCTAGTCGACAATCCGCCGACTTAAAAATTCTCAGCGAGCAAGCTCGGTACAAGTACTTGGCCATCTTGCTGCCGCCCATTCCACCACTGATCGTTGGTATTGGAGTGTTCGTTTCGCGTCGTGTTCGCGAGCGCGAAGGCATCGCGAAGAACCGACTGCGTTAGTCCTAAATCCATTTTATCTGCGACCATTGAAATACACTTGAAGACCTTTAGGAGTGTTTCCCGTGAGCGAAATGAAGACCACAGGCCTGTTTGCGGCCGCCGCTGCACTTTCTGTTAGCTTGGCTTGGGTATTCCGTCCCACCACAGTTGTCAGCGAAGGACAACTTGCCGAGGAGAAACGTGGCAGCGCCATTTTCCCAGATTTTAATCCCGACTCGGCGGCCTCGCTGAAGCTCGCCAAATTTGACGAGCACTTGGCCACTATAAGTCGAATCGAACTGGCCCGCGACGCCAAGACGCAGCTTTGGACCCTGCCATCAGCCGACGGCTATCCTGCCGACTCGGAAAAGCAAGTCAGCGAAGCCACAGCACCGCTTGTCGAACTGACCGTGCTATCAACCGTCAGTACCGATCGTGGTGATCATGCGCTCTATGGAGTCGTTGAACCCAATGAACAAGAATTAACCGCATCGGCCTCTGGTGTTGGAATGTTGGTTCAAGTGGGCGGACCGGATAATCAAATTCTGGCGAGTCTGATCGTAGGCAAACCGGTGACTGGGACCGAGGACCAGCACTACGTGCGTGTGCCTGCCGAAGACGCCGTCTACGTTGTTCAGATAAAAAAAGATGCGTTTTCGACTAACTTCGAGAAATGGATCAAGGGTGATATCCTGAATGTGAGAAGCATGGATATCGAAAATATCGGCCTGCGCGACTATGCGATTGTGAGGACAGAGCGGGGATTCGGTCTAGGACGAAATTTTGATGCCGACTTACTGAATAAAGACAGTAAATGGTCGCTTCAAAAATTCGTCGATTACACTGTCGAAGGTAATCCAGAAACCAATCAGCCTCCCGAAGGCAAGTCATTGCAGGAAAGTGCCCTGAACGACCTTCGCAATTCGATTCAAAACCTGAAGATTGTCAATGTACGTCGTAAACCTCTTGGACTGGCCGCAGACCTGAAGGCTGACAAATCACTGTCAGAAAACGCTGAGGCGACGAAGAACTTGCAGTCTCAAGGTTTCTTTCCGATGGAATCCGGTGATGTCTATGCTTCCGGAGGTGAACTGTTGCTTGGAACCAAAGAAGGAGTTCGTTATCTGTTGAGGTTCGGCAACACTCAGGTTAGTGGATCTGCGTTGACCGACGAACAGGAAGGAAAATCGGAAAATGAGTCTGAGGAAAAATCCGACGATCAGGGAGTGCGTCGCTACCTGCTGGTGATGGCTCAACTGGACGAGAGCAAATTTCCTGCTCCTGAACTGAAGGTCGTCCCAGAAACTGTCGAGGAGATGCTGGCACAAGAGGCCGCTGCGCAGCCAGCAGCTCAAGACGCTCCTGCGGCCGATCCGTCTGCTGATCCCGCGCAGCCTGCTGCTCAGCCTCAGTCGGGTGATGCGGCTAGCGGTCAGAACTCCGATTCGGCAGAAGAATCTGATACTTCAAGCAGTTCTGTCGAACCGTCAACAAGCGATGAAAAGCAGTCTGAGACCCAGCAGCCAAGTGAGCCATCGGCTGAAGCGACGACACAACCGGCTACTGATTCGGCCCCCCAGCCTTCCGCAGAGCCAGCCACTGCGGGCACAACGCCGGGTGCTGCCGTTCAAAAGGCTGGCTTCAAGTTCGTCAGCTTCGGCGATGCAGTTCAAGAAGATGCTTCGACATCTGCTCCCTCGGCAGTTCAAGAGCCAGCACAGCCACAAACTGGCGATGAAGTAAAGGCCGAAGGCGACCAAGCGACAGATACTGCAGAACAGACACAGCTCAACCCTTCGCGTCAAGAAACTCCAGAGGAACTCAAAGAACGACTTGAATTTTTACAAGAGTCCATTCGCAAAGAGAATCAACGATTGATCGACGCTCGCAACGAATCGCTGAATCAAGGTCGCAAGAAAGTTGCGGAATTGAATGCACGTTTTGCTGATTGGTACTATATCGTTAGCGATAGCGTCTATCAGAAGTTGAAGGTCTCGCGAGACCAGCTTTTTAAGTCCCCCGAGCAATCAGCTCCCGCCGCAGGTCAGTCGCCAGCCGGGGAATTGCCAGGCCTGCCGCCCGGACTTGGATTACCGTCTGGCGAGTAGCGCTGTGGTACCTCCCCGTACCAACCCTGATAAGGAACCTTCTCAAAAATGCCGATCTCGTAAACGTTTGAAAATCCA
>DAIRSD010000329.1:0-5522 GCA_036804625.1 Aureliella sp.
AAGTCATTTCCCTCTTGCCCTACCCATCGCTCTAGCTAATCATCTGGTCTTAAACTTTGCAGCCTTGGGTTACGGATATCTTCAAGTGCAATTGATGACGCGGCAGATTCGTTACACCAGCAATTTGGACGTGGCCGTCTTCGAGCAGCAGGTGATGAAAGCGGCTGAAGCGGTGGTCAGCGACAATCAGGCAACCGCACGTCAAATGCTACAAGCCTGTTTCGATACCTTGGGCCAAGAACGGGATCACTACTATTCCAACGACGCCCATCTTCTGGATCTAACTTTGTTAGCAGAATCAACCTTAGGCAAGTCGCTGCATCAACAATTACTCAGTCCCGTGCCTACCACGGTGATCGCATCGGCGCAATTGCTGCATCAAATCGAAGCCAGGTCGCCGGAGAACCTTTCCGTCATTCGCCAGCGGCAGGCAGAGGGCACTTTGTGCATAGCTGGCGGACTGGATCGCGAGACAGCCACTCCCTTGCAGCCCAGAGATACTTTGGTTCGTGCCTTGCAGCGCAGTCCGGTCGCCTATCGCAGCCTTTCGCTAACCGCGCCCAAGGTCTTTGCTCGGCTAAGCTTTGGTTTTCAGGAAGATGTCGCCGGACTGCTGCGACGTTTCGATTTCTCGGGCGTGCTTCTAATCCCGTTTACGGGAGGACAGTACCCGACAGGTCATCAGCCCAAAATCTCCTGGGAATCCAGCGATGGAGCCAGACTGCCCGCGCTGGCGTCTAGCGCGCTGGACACCGCCGATCCGGCCGCGTTCTCAGCTTTCGGCTGGCGCGTTGGCGAGGCGCTGGATCGTCAGCACGTTCCCACTCTGGTTCTGGCTCACTGGCCCGCAGGCGGTTGCGAGTTCTACGACCTACTAAAAATTGTGGTATCCAGCACACCGGCTTTGGGCAAGTGGCAATTGGCCGACGACTATTTCGACAATACGGACAACGCATTTCATCATCAGCGACTTGAAGCGAGCGGCTTTAGCTATAACTGGCTGGCCAACTCCGATGCGCCGGGCGATCTGATCGCCGCAACCAAACAGACCCACACGCTTCATGTTAGCGCACGCAGTTTGCTGAACATCTTCAATCTTGCTTGGCAGTTGGACCATCTTCGCAGCAGGCCAGCTTGGAGTCGCGATGAACGAGGCGATGTAGTGGCACCCGAGTACCAACCGCTAGCAGTGGCCGACTTGCATGAACCACTGGCACGACTGCTGGATGGCCTGGACGGCCTATTGGAGGACGCTCAGAAATCCACGGAGCGCTATCGACAATTACAGCAGCTCACCTCCGATATCGCTCAACAGGGCCTGGCGCAGCTTGCAAAACATCTTGTCAAAGGTAAGGGCAGCGCACCGTGCAAAGTGATCGTAAATCCCTTATCCAGTCCGGTCCGCACGTGGGTTAGGACCGAGCTTGACACCTCTCTTGCAGCCACTGAAGCCTGGCATTACGCAACAGGCCTGGTCGGGCGTCAGCGGACCACCAGTGTCGACTTGCCATCCATGGGTTTCGTTACGAGCTGCTTGAGCGATTGTTCTGCTGCCACGAAGGATTCGTTTGTGCTGGCGGATGCGTCGGGGATGTTACGCAACGAATTTTGCGAAGCGCAAATCGATCTTCAGCGTGGCCACCTGCGCAGTCTTCACATCCCTGCGCGACGTGGGAATCGATTGAGCGTCATGTTGGCCTATCGAGAACTGGATGGCAAAGAGGCTAAGTACTCTGAAATGGTTGCCAAAGAGGTTACCATGCTTACCAGTTCCAACATGTCCGGCATCATTCGAAGTCGAGGTCATTTTGCATGGCAAGGCAAGTCGGTAGGCGAATTTGAGATCGATTACGAAATTCGTCGCGGCAGCCGCATCGTGGCTGCCACCATCAGCTTGCAGAACTTACAATTTCCTGAACAACACAATCCTTGGCGAAGTGCCTTTGTCATGCGTTTTGCTTGGCCTACCGAAGCGGCGCATCTGCGAGTCTTCCAGGACGGTCGCCGAAGCGCGTGGAGTGGAGGAAAATCGTTCTCACCCGAACTGATTGAAATCGATGAATCCGATTATCGCACTCACATCCTTACCGGCGGACTTGCTTTCCATTATCGCCGCGACTTACGCTTTGCAGAAACCTTGCTGACGGCTTGCGGCCAACAGAACGTACGGCATCGCGTGGGCTTTGGCGTCGACCTGCCCAGCCCCATGGTGACAGCCAGACAGTTTATCGACAAACCACACCAAATCACGATTCCGGGTAGCCCAGCCAACTCCAGCGGTTGGCTGCTGTCGGTCGATGTGAAGAACGTTTATGCGGATTTCGAAAGTCCCCTGGTCGACTCTTCGGGCAACAATGTAGGTGCTCGACTGACCATCGGGGAATCCGCCGGCAAGGCCACTACGGCTCGATTGCGAATCCTGAGAGACGTCGCCGAAGCACATCGAGTCGACTACTTGGGTAATCGCCTGAATCGCTTGACCGCCAGTGGAGATGGCGTCACGATCGCGCTAAGGGCCGGCGAACAAGCTCTGGTCGATCTGTTGTGGCGTGTCGAATCGGCAGAATCCTCCCTGGCTTGATTCAGATCGCAGAGAAATGGCATTAAAATTAAACACCATTCACTGACCGTCATCACAGATTGAATTCAAGCTACGCATCCATACGAAAATGGGCTATCTGAACCGAGTAAGACGTTGATTGGTTCGACCTTCATCTGTGCCACGGTTTTTGCCATCTGTGCTATAAGATGACAGGACGTTTTTGGCACCAAATACTGGTCACAACTTAGAGACTTTCAAGCAACCCAAGGGTTGAGTTCAGCGAGGGGTCAAAATTTGCGCAGCCGGTCACAGTCCAAACTGGGTAGCATCAAGTCAAGTCGGGCAATGGTTACAATCAAGTCGGTCTTGACAGCCTGCCACCAAAAGCTGACGATATAGTCTTTGCTTGCGAAGCTACACCACGGCCTCGCTCTTCGTTGAGGAGCTTGAGGTCGTATTTTTTTAGGTCTTGTTCACTTTTTATGCCAAGAAAGGCAAATGGAAGACTGGTCTTAAGTAGTGCTAGTTTGTTGCCTAGGCTCGAAAGACCATAAGGAGATGGTAATGTCCGATAAAGTTCCAATGACCAACCAGCGCTACAACCAACTTCGGGTTGAAGTGGAACGGTTGGAGCAGGTTGAGATGCCCAAGCTGACCGAGAAGATTGCCGAGGCGCGAGCGGAAGGCGATTTGAAGGAGAATGCCGAATACCATGGACAGCGGCAGAACCAAGGTTTGTTACAGGCGAAGATCAATCAACTGAAGCAGCAGTTGTCCAACGCTTATATCATCGACCCCTCCAAAATCTCCAAGGACGAAGTCGGATTGCTTGCTACCGTCACCGTCAAAGATTTGGCTTACGGTGACGAAGAGCAGTACACCCTGGTTGGTGCTGGAGACGAGAACTACGATACCGGCCACATCTTGTCCACAAGTCCCGTCGGTTCTGCGCTGATGGGCATGAAGGTGGGCGACAAAGTCGAAGTACCTGTACCCAAGGGCAAATTGAAGCTTGAAATCATAAAGATCGACTATCAACTTTGACCCTAACGGCCATCCATGTCTGACCAGCAAGCTCCATCGAATTCCCAATCTGATCAACCAGACCAGCAGGCCAAGAGTGAGCCTGGTTTGGGGCCAGCCTGCATGGTTGTCGCCATACTCGGGCTTGCAGCCGTTTGCGCTTTTTGCGGTTTGGGTAGCTGGTTCGTATTCTCCAATCAATACCCGCTGGCCGTCAAGTCGATCGATAAACAGCTCATACCATGGATTGAAAGCAGTCAGTTGGCGATAGAGGACAAGCAGTCCATCGTTGCTCAGTTGGAAGATCTGGTCATCCAGTTGAACGCACAAACGATCGATCGCAAACAGCTTGGCCGGCTCCGCAATTGCCTTCAAGACAATCCAGTACTGCTTTGGGGAGGCGTTCAGTCGATTCAGAAGCAGGCTAGCGATGCGGGTTTAAGTACTACAGAGATCGCCACACTGGAGCGGACCTGCCAGCGACTGATGCGCATGGCGACAGACAGAAAATTGGGACGCACAGACTTGGAGTTCACACTTCAGGACCTTTCGACAACCAATCGAGATGGAACCAGTCTGGTCAAAAATGATTTAACAGGCGACCAGATTCGATCTTTTCTTAAGCGTGCTGACAACATTCTAGGCCGGAACAAAACTCTCAACGAACCCTATCAGGTCACCCCTGCGGAAGCTTTCGAGATCCTGTTAAAAGCCTCGTTGGCTCCACCCGAAGAATCTCACTAGGCTTCCAAATGTCTATTTCGACTCAAGCAAGCCTCCTTCCGGCAGACAGCCTCCGTTACCTGGAATGGAGGGCCTTTGGATCAGTCCATTTGCGACTTGAATACCCTTAGTTGGATCGCTGGCTAGAAGGCAGGCACCGTCCAAGTCAGCAAAATCTAGTAGTGGCAAAAGCTGAGCGGCTCCGCTAATACCGATCGAGCTTTCAATCATGCAGCCCACCATCGTCTTCATGCCAAGCTGCCTTGCCTTGGAAAGCATCTGAAGCGCGGGGGTCAGTCCGCCACACTTGCATATCTTAACGTTGATTCCGTGAAAATGCTCATGACAACGCTCGACGTCCTGAATTGTCTGGCAGCTCTCATCGGCAATGATCGGCAGGCGGCTGGACTGAAATACCTGGCGATGATCGTGCCATGAGGCGTTTGCCGGCAGTGGCTGCTCGATGAATTCCACGCCCAATTCTGCTAGCGCTGCGGACATCTCGATCGTTTGCGTCACGCTCCAGCCGCAATTGGCGTCAACTCGCAGCGTAGCCTGAGTACAGGATCGCAGGGCTCGCACAATTTCTAGATCTTGCTTTGTCCCCAGTTTGATTTTGTAAATTGGCCAATCCGGATGTTCGTTCAGCTTTTCCTTCATCCGTTCAGTCGTATCGATAGCGATTGTATAGCTTGATCGGACCACCGTATTCCACTGCAAGCCCCAAGCCTTCCAGGTAGGTAGCGATTGGCGCTTAGCCCACCAATCATGTGCTGCCATGTCCAGCGCACTGGCGGCAAAAGTGTCGCCTTCCAACCGCTCCATCAGTTCTGGCCAAACCTCATTTGGCGGCTGACTGCGGTAACTGTCTAGTATGGGCCGGGCACGATGGATACTTTCGGTCAATCCATCCAGCGTGCGATGGTAATAGCTGTTTTCGGTCACCTCGCCCCAGCCGCTAAGTCCGTCCGCCGACAACTGAACCACCAGGCTATGCTGCTGAGTCATCGTGCCACGTGAGATGGTGAACGGATGGGCTAGCTTCAATTGAAGCCTGTGTAATCGCAGGTCCATCAAGGTGACTCCAAACTAACCGGACAATTCGTAGCGTCTCATCCACCTAACTTGAATGCTGGGGGCGAGCCGCAGAAAAAAAACTACCCAAAATACCAGCCCGAAGCGCCAGTTTTGAAGTTGCGCTATTTCCGCAAAAATCGTACTCGTACTCAATAAA
>DAIRSD010000330.1:0-5510 GCA_036804625.1 Aureliella sp.
TATAGGCGGTGGCTGCACGCACTGGGGCACCAATCCCCGCAAGGCGCTTAGGCATTCGATCTATAGCGTGATGGAAGCCATGGAAAATCCGATGCTGCGGGATCTGGGCGTTCAACTGCATCCTTCTTTCGCTCAACTGCGTGCCAGCAGTCGGTCCATTATCGAGAAGCAGGTCTCGTTACGCCACTCGTTTTACGAGCGTAACGATGTGCCGATTTATCATGGCACGGCAAAATTTGTCGATGCTCAAACCGTCGATGTGGATGGCAAAGTTCAATTGCAGTTCCAAAATGCTGTGATCGCTACCGGATCAAGGCCCTACCGACCCAAAAATATCGACTTTAGTCATCCACGAATTTTTGACAGTGATACGATTTTGAGCCTGAATTTCGACCCTCAGTCGATCACCGTCTATGGAGCTGGCGTAATTGGATGTGAGTACGCTTCGATGTTTCGCAATCTGCACATCAAAGTGAATCTAGTCAACACGCGTTCCAAGTTGCTGGAATTCCTTGACGACGAAATTATCGACGCGCTCAGCTACAAAATGCGTGAATCGGGTATTGTCATTCGACACAACGAAGTATTCAGCCACGTGGATGCTCAGGATGATCAGGTGGTATTGCACATGGAAAGCGGCAAGCAACTTCGCACAGATATCATTCTGTTTGCCAATGGTCGATCTGGCAACACGGAAGCTCTGGATCTACCGTCCATCGGAGTGCAGGCCAACCAGCGGGGCCAGATTGAAGTCGATGAAAACTATCGCACCCATTGCCCTAACGTTTACGCAGTTGGCGATGTGATCGGTTACCCATCACTGGCAAGCGCTGCCTACATGCAGGGCCGCGCCGCTGCGCAGCATCTGCTTGGCAACAGTTCGGCCATGAAACTTTCTGATACGCCCACAGGCATCTACACGATCCCCGAGATCAGTTCCATCGGTCGTAGCGAACGAGAGTTGACCGAGGCCAAGGTACCGTATGAAGTCGGGCAATCTCATTTTAAGAGTCTGGCCTACGCGCAAATTACCGGTCGAGCCGTTGGAATGCTGAAGCTATTGTTTCATCGAGAAACATTGGAAATCCTTGGGGTACACTGCTTTGGACCCAATGCCTCTGAGATCATCCACATCGGCCAGGCGATCATGAAACAACCTCCACCGCACAACACGCTTGAGTACTTTATCAATACGACCTTCAATTATCCAACGATGGCCGAAGCGTATCGCGTAGCCGCCTTGAATGGTTACAATAGAGTCTTCTAGCATCGTAGTGGAATTCGCCAGAATTCCCTCAACAAACCTTATCTCGCCAACGTCTAGAGAATTTCCATGATGTGGTTTCGAAGTGCTTTCACGATCTTCTGCCTACAGTTTTTGCTGTGGCTGACCTGCTTATCCAGTACAGGCCATGCTGAACCAGGTAACCAATTTGATTCCAACGGAGTGAAAATCCATTATCTGGATCAGGGACAGGGCGAGCCGGTGCTGTTGGTACATGGATTCGCTGCATCAGGTGTGCTCAATTGGTCGTTGCCTGGAATCATCCAATCGCTACGCAAGCAAGACTATCGAGTGATCACGATCGACAATCGTGGTCACGGCCAAAGCGAAAAGCCGCATGCCCCAGAAAAGTACGGAGTGGAAATGGTCGGTGATCTGACTAGATTGTTAGACCACCTACGAATTTCGAAAGCTCATGTCGTGGGTTACTCGATGGGTGCATTTCTCACATGCAAGATGCTGACGGTGGCTCCAGATCGAATGATTTCTGCCACACTGGGCGGTGCTGGCTGGCCACGAGAAAACGATCCTCGATTGAATCTGATGACGGATTTGGCTCAGTCGCTGGAATCTGGTAATGGCATCGTACCGCTGCTTCGCGCCTTGGCACCGCCCGAGCGACCTCTGCCCACCGATGATCAGCTTCAAAGCATGAGCCGGCTTGCATTGCTGGTCAACGATCCGCTGGCTTTGGCGGCAGTCGCTCGAAGCAACCGGCAGTTGCTTGTGAATAGATCTAGTCTTGAAAAGAACAAGGTGCCTGTGCTGGGATTGGTAGGTCAATTGGACCCGCTCAAGGATAGCGTTGACGCTCTGGTAGGCGTTTTACCGGAATTGGAAGTGGCCGTCATCCCTGGAGCGGACCACGACACAGCTTTTACCCATGCCCAATTCAAATCGGAACTAGTCGAGTTTCTGGCCAAACACCGACAGGCAGCCTCAAGCGCCAATCGGCGGAACTAAGTAAGAGTTCTCGTTTACCGCCCAGCCGGTAGGTGCCAGCTTTTGATTCTTGAAGCTCAGCCGGTGCCTACTGGCTGGGCGGTAAACGAGAACAAGGCAGAGTTATCGCGTGTATTCGTTGAACTGGCTAGCCATTGGCTTGCGCAGACAATTGATCAGCGATGCGATAGATCAAATCGTTTAGCCCTTGTCCTGTCACCGCGCTGATCAGCAGCACTTCTCTTGAGATCTGTTGCTGCAATTCGTCACGCACTTGGCTAGCACCGGGCAGTTCGGCTTTGCTGACGACCACGATTTCGGGTCGACTTGCCAGATCATCGCTGTAGTCGCTCAGTTCTTTTCGGATGATGGCATAGTTTTCGGTTGGATTGCTGCCATCGGTCGGAGCGGGCTCCACCAAGTGAACCAAGATTCCGGCTCGCATGATATGCCTCAGAAAATCATGCCCCAACCCGGCTCCGCCTGACGCTCCTTCGATCAGCCCCGGAATATCGGCCATCACAAAGCTGTGATCCATGCCGGCGGACACCAAGCCCAGATTAGGGAATTTGGTGGTGAACGGATAGTCGGCGATTTGTGGTCGAGCCCTAGAAAGTCGACTCAGCAAAGTGCTTTTACCGGCGTTGGGCATGCCTACCAAACCCACATCGGCAATCACTTTTAGTTCCAAAATCACTCGGCGCTGCTCCCCGTCGGCCCCCTTGGTTGCCTCGCGCGGAGCTTGATTGGTGGAACTCTTGAAATGAGCGTTGCCCTTGCCACCGCGTCCTCCCCGAGCAATAACGACTTGCTGGCCGGCACTGACTAGATCCCGAACCGTCATGCCGCTGGCTACATCGATAATGACTGTCCCTGGAGGTACATCCACGATCAGATCGGCACCATTGCGACCGTGCTTGTCCGAACCTAGACCTGGAGTTCCATTGTCAGCTCGCCAGTGCTTGCGATGAGCGAACTGGACCAGACTGTTCACGCCATCCAAGGCGCGAATAACAACGCTGCCGCCGTCTCCGCCATCACCGCCATTGGGACCGCCCTGAGGCACATATTTCTCGCGGCGGAATGCCACGCAGCCATCGCCACCACGTCCCGCTTCAATCTCAATTTCAGCTCGGTCAACGAACATTCAGTTGGCAGTTTTGATTAGGCTAGCGCGCGAACGTTAACTCGCTTGCCTTGTTGATCGAAATAGACGTGGCCATCGATCAAAGAATAGATCGTGTAGTCCTTGCCCATGCCCACGTTGCGGCCTGGCAAGAACTTGGTTCCTACCTGTCGAATCAGAATAGCTCCAGGTTGAGCCGCCTGGCCCCCAAACAATTTAACTCCGCGACGCTGAGCGTTGCTGTCACGACCGTTGCGAGTTGAACCCTGACCTTTTTTATGTGCCATGATGACCTACCAATATTTTGTGCTGTGAATGCGCCAAAGTCCGACCACCGTTGGGGAACTGTGCATCGTCAACCTGTCGATGCACAACCTACCCGGACCAAGCTCCAAATGGGGGGCTGGCTTTACTGAGGAACCCGGATTTTAGCGGTAGACCCAGTAATGATCAAGCCGTTCTTGCAGGCCATATTGCTGGAGAATGTAGCTTTGTTCCTGTTCGTCTTTGGCCAGTTCGGCCTTGCGGATCACATCTCCCAAAGGAATCGTGCGATCAACGACTTTAACTTGGACACCAAGCTGCCTTTCGATCGCCTGCTGGATCTTGCTTTCCTGGCCAGCGGTTTGATTAGAAAAGACGACATGGCCTGTACGAGCGTATGTCTTGATCTGCTGGCCACCCAACGAGCTGACGGCTTGGGCTAAATCCTTCATCAATTGCCCTACGGACGCTCCACCGCTCAGGCCACCAACGATCGTTAGCTCATATTCCTTATTAGCAATGGCCTTTCGCAGCTCTTCACGCAGCCCGGCAACTCGGTTCACGGCTGGCACTCCGTAGCGGATGATGTCATCCTGTTCGTTCTGCATGTCGCCCGGTCTGAAGAAGTTCAGCACCAGAGTTTTTTGCAGGTAGGAAACTTTCTCCTGCTTCTGAACGATCTGCTGAGCGTTGGGCAGTCCCTTCACTTCGACAGTAAAAAAGTCGGTTCCGGGATCGACATCTACCCATGTAGCAACGCCCCACACAGCCTGGTCGTTGGCCTCCATCGAGACCTGAATCTTTTGAGTTTGCATGGACAGTGAATCGAACAGAGGCTGCCCGATCCTCTCTTTAGCCTCGATCGCCGGTATCGCCGCTGGCAGAACTTGATCCAGCAGTCGCTGATTGATCTTGCCTTTGGTTTGCAAAGTTAGCGACGGCATAAAGCGTACCCAACTGGTTGAAACGGTCTTGGGTATGCCATAGATCTTGTTGTCAAAATCGTCGGGCTGCACAGTCGGATGAAAATCGTTGCCTAGATATCGCACTCGGTACACCATGTACCAAACCAATTTCGACTGGATGCCTTCAGGAGTAGGCAAGCTAACCTGGATCATTCGCACCGGCTTAAAGGCGAACTCCAGGCAATGGATCGTGCTGCGAAAATCGACGGCTCGCACCAATTGTGGTAACGTCTGAGAATCGGGGTCTTCGTACGGTTTCCAGCTCAGTTCCGCCTGATCACCAGGAAGCGGCAAGTGCATCGATCCTTGGTAGGTTTCACCAGGTTCCATTGCCGGAGCTATGACATTCAGTGCGTCAGGAGCCAACTGACGGCCCGCGGAGGTTGGAAGAGCCTGCGCTGTTAACACGGTAGGCCAAAGTGCGATCACCAAAAGGCAAGCAGCGGTTGGATAAGCCGAAGCAACAAGTTTCGCCAGTGCCGACATAAATCTTTGACCCGAATGAACGATCGGTAGGGAGCGTGACGTATGAATTTGGGCCGGTGCAGGAACCAGCCCTAAAGCTCCCAGTTTAGTCAGATTGTACACGCTCCCATAGCGGAAAGGACCGGAAAAGAGGCAAAACCGGCAGGAAGTCCGTTTAAGACGATTATTCGGATTCGACCTCAGACACCCAGTCAATTCCTGGCTCGGCAATCTATCACACAAACAAAAACGGGCCACACATTCGCAAGAACCCAGCTCACGTATAGCACGCAAAGCGTCGCAGTTCAAACAGGCATAGAAGCTACTTCAATTCGCACTGAGCCATTTCGCAGATCTTGCAGGAATAACCCCATTCGTTGTCGTACCAGCCGAGCACTTTGGCAAATGTTGGTTCCAGCATGATGACAGCTTGACTATCAAAAACTCTAGTGCATTACTCACC
>DAIRSD010000331.1:0-5449 GCA_036804625.1 Aureliella sp.
GTAGGGTGGCACGTCCCTGAGGCTCTGCGAAGGGCGTGTAATATCGTTCCACGCCCTTCGCAGAGCCTCAGGGACGGTTCACACTTAGACTTCTCCGGTGCATCGTTTGGTTCAAGCGATGCCCTTAAACCTATACTCCACAAAAATCAATCAATAGCATGCAGCCGCTAGAGCCGAAAGATCTGTTAAAACGTCAGGGCAAGGAGCAACCCAGCAACACGGTTGCTTACCCATCGACGGTCACGCAGACTCGATTTCAAGAATTGGAGCGGATCGTTCAAGAGCTGCCTTTAACCGTTGCACCCTATCTTGAACTGGCTGAAATCTACATGAGCGCATCGCGGTGGTCGGATGCGTGCCGAATCCTTGAAAAGGCGATCCATCGGTTTCCTGAGGAACAAAAGGCGCTGGACTGGCTAGAGGATTCGCAAATTGCGAGAGCAGAGCAGATGGTTGCATTGTCGCAGTCGGAATATCAAAGTGAACCCACCGAGCTGACTCGTGAAGCCCTGCACAGCAGTCAACTGGCTCTGAATGCACTCAAAGAAAAAATCTATCGACATCGATTGCAAAGATATCCCGATCGACTTCAATATGCGCTGCCGCTTGCTCATGCGCTTCAGCAGCTTGATCGCAGCGATGAAGCCATTGAATACTTGAAGCAGGCTGCGATGCAGAGAGAACTCAGGGCCGAAGCATGCCTGCAACTTGGCGAACTGCTTGAGAAGTCCCGGCGAATTCCGGAGGCGTTATCTGCCTACCGGCGGGCAGCTTTGTTTCGGGTTCCTCCACCGTCCGCTGAAATCAAACTTAAGTCGTTACAGGCCGCTGCTCGATTAGCCCAGCAGCACCAGTTGATCGATTCGGCAAGACGGTACCTGGAAATGCTGATCGAGCTTTCCCCGGATGATCCACGACATGCCGAGCGACTAAGAGCATTACCGGCTGGATTCTGAAACGATGTGCCAGGAGTAACTGCGATGAATGGACTACTCCACCGTAGAACACATTCACATGCCTTCGGTGATTTTGCACCGCTAGTCCAAGAAGGCCTGGTTTGCCGATCGCGGCGCAATATGATCAAGGCCAGTCTGTCTGGTTTGGCGGGCCTCTCGTTACCACAGTTGTTGGCTGAGCGAGCCTCAGCCGGTCCTGCGAGTAACGCCTCGGCTAAGAGTGTCATTTTGCTGTGGATGACTGGTGGCCCTAGTCATATCGATACTTGGGATCCCAAGCCGGATAGACCGGTTGAAAATCGAGGCCCCTTTGGAGTCATTCCCACTAAATTGCCGGGAGTATGCATTTGCGAGCATCTTCCGAAGCAGGCCGCTATGATGGATCGGTTTACGTTGATTCGGTCGGTCGACGCACGGCACAGCAACCACGAACCCAACATGGTCTTTCAAACTGCCAATTTGGACGCGGAACCTCGCACCAATCCCGACGCAACGACCTATCCGGCGATCGCATCCATTGTCGCAAAGCACCATGGAGCGAATCAAGCGGAGATTCCCCCCTACGTTGCCTTCTATCGCTCCAATTCGCACGTCGCCTTTGCCGGTGCATTGGGACAGCGATACAATCCGCTACAAGGAAACTTGGCCGCAAAGTTGCCAATCTACGATTTAATAGGTACCGATTCAGGTAAAGTCAGTGCAGCCGAAATGTTTCAATTCCCAGGGGGCCTGGATTTTCAACGCATCGGCGATCGCAAACAGTTGCTGGCTGATTTGGATCGCATGCGCCGTGACATCGATCAAAGCACTGCGATGCAGGCGATGGACTACTATCAACAGCAAGCCGTTGAAGTTCTGTTGGGTCGACAAACTCGCGACGCCTTCGACCTAAGTCTCGAGCCCGACGAAACACGGCAGCGTTATGGCCCTCACCTCTGGTGCCAACAAGCCCTTTTGGCGCGCCGACTGGTAGAAGCTGGAGTAGCCTTTGTTACCTTGGATCTAAGTTACCATACGGCCAGCGGCACTTGGGACAACCACGGCGACAACATTCCTCCCTATGGCGGCATTTCCAAGGGCCTGGGACCGCTGCTACCATTATGGGAGCACTTGCTGACTACCCTTGTAGGTGATCTCGGGCAGCGTGGGAGGCTGGATGACGTATTGATCATTGCGATGGGTGAGTTCGGGCGAACACCAATGATCGGCACTCAGGGCAGCACCGATGGTCGCGATCACTGGCCTCAGGTCATGTCGATGCTGATGGCCGGAGGCGGTTTAAAACACGGTCAAGTGATTGGAGCCACTGAAGCTGACGGTGGAGCGATCAAAAATCGACCGGTCACACCTGGCGACTTAGCGGCCACGATTTATAAGTATTTTGAAGTGCCAATGGAAACTCAGTACATCGATCATCGCGGACGCCCCAGGAATATCATCGAGCAAGGCAGCCCGATTGCCGAGTTGTGGTAAACTGTCGAGAGGCATGGACAAGCACGCTCCCTAGTCCCACCAGTAGACTCGCAATCTGGTATGCGTTCGACCTTCAACAACTCGAAATAAAATTTTTAGCTCAATGGCATCCTTTTACGTGATTCGAGGCCCCGACCACGGACGACACTACCCGATCCGCGGTAGTCTTGCTGGCATAGGTCGCGAAGCAACCAACTTGATACAACTGAGCGATACCGAGGTGTCTCGACAGCATGCACTGATCAGTCGGACTGCGGAATCTCGGTTTGAACTGCGAGATTGTGGCAGCAGCAACGGGACCTATGTCAACAGCCGCCCCGTACGAACGGCCAAGTTACGCAGTGGCGATCGAGTGCAGGTGGGACGCACACTGATGATCTTTACTGGCGGACCCGATGTCCAGCCACAAAGGTTCGATCAACCTGTACAAATCGTGCCTGGTAGCGCAAAATCAGATGATCAGATTCGCGGTCGTGCCAAAAGTCACATCCTGGGTAGCTGTGACAGTTCTGACAAGGAAGACAAAGGGCTCCAGGAGCATTCGTCCTCAAAATTTCAGCGGCACGCCGACCTGCAATCCAGTGAACTTATTTACCAGGTAAGTCAAACAATTGCTCGCACGATCGACACGGATCAATTGCTGCGAAGCGTACTGGACTTGATATTTCAGTGGATTGCCTGTGATCGCGGCTGTGTCCTGTTGATGGATGAATTAACTTCCGAACTTCAGCCTGCTTGTAGCCAGCGGCGGATGCCACACAAACAGGATTCGGCTAAGCCACTTGAAATTTCCAGGACGATCCTGGAACACGTCATGCAGCAACAGGAGGGTGTACTGACCAGCAACGCTCAGCAGGATTCTCGTTGGGACAATGCGGCCAGCATCATCAGTCTGGGCATTCGTGAAGCGATTTGTGTTCCCATGCAAGGTCGATACGGAGTTTTGGGGGCGATCTACATCGACACCGAGTTGCCGGCAGGTCAGATTGTCAATCAGCCGAACAGTAGGAAATTCGACGAATCGCAGCTTAGACTGCTGATCACGATTGCTGGCCAGGCTGCGTTGGCTTTGGAGGATACTCAGTTCTATCATGCCATGCTGCAGTCGGAACGCTTGGCGGCCATAGGACAAACCATCGCCAATCTATCCCACCACGTAAAGAACATACTTCAAGGCCTTGGAGGCGGAAGCTATCAGTTGGAGGACGGTCTCAAGAAAGAAAACTGGGCGACGGTACGGCGCGGTTGGGAGATTGTTAAACGCAATCAGGATCGCATCAGCACTCTGGTCATGGACATGTTATCTTTCAGTAAGGAACGACAACCGGTGATGGAACTAAGCGACGTTTGCCTGACAATTCGCGAGGTCGCTGAACTGTCACTGTTACGAGCCAAGGAACACGGGGTCCAGTTGGATGTGCCCCTGCCCGATCAACCGGTCGATGCTCAAATGGACAGCGAAGCCATACACCGAGCCCTACTGAACGTTGATGCCAACGCAATTGACGCAGCCTCAACGAACACACACGAGCGCAGCGAGCCAGGGCGTGTGGTAGTTAGCTTGGAGCATGACAGCCAGCAACGCCAGATCCGAATCATCGTCCAGGACAATGGCGATGGGATTTCGCCCCAAGAATTATCAAAGATTTTCGCCCCTTTTCACAGTTCGAAGGGGGCCAGCGGTACCGGGTTGGGCTTGCCCGTTAGCCAGAAAATCATGCGTGAGCACGGTGGCGACATCATTGTAGATAGCAAGCATGGCCGCGGAGCCAAATTCACCCTATTCTGGCCCATGGACGGCCTCGAGTGGTCGACGATTCTGCCTGATTGAAAAATTGAGTGCGGCGTAGATGCAGCTTGGCTGACTGGTTACAATTGATGGTCTTGTGTATCGCTTTAGCTCACTAGAACTACTGGACTTTCATGACTTTTCCGATTTGGACTCCTGACTCTTGGCGAACCAAGACTGCAAAACAACAACCATCCTACGAAAATACTGACGAGCTGAGCGCTGTTCTGGAACAACTCAGGCGATTGCCGCCACTGGTGACCAGTTGGGAAATCGTCAAGCTGCGCGACCAGTTGGCCAAAGCGCAAGAGGGCCACTGCTGGTTGCTGCAAGGCGGTGACTGCGCCGAATCGTTTGCGGACTGTGAAGCCGAAGCCATTGCAAGCAAACTGAAAGTTCTGCTTCAGATGAGTTTGGTGTTGACGTTTGGCTCGCGTCAATCGGTCATCCGATTGGGCAGAATTGCTGGACAATATGCTAAACCTCGCAGCAGCGACACAGAGACTCGTAGTTCAAACACACTGCCTTCTTACCGTGGCGACTTGATCAATCGCTCCGAGTTCACCGCTACGGCTCGTCGCAACGATCCACAGCAATTGCTGCGTGGATACGAGCGAAGCGCACTGACGTTGAACTTTGTTCGTGCTTTGAGCGAAGGTGGATTTGCCGATTTGCATCATCCAGAGTACTGGAAGCTGAATTTTGTATCGCAAAGCAGCGAACACAGTCGATATCGCGAACTGCGAGACTCTTTGGGTAACGCTTTGGAGTTTTTGGAAACGATTACGCGCCAGCCTTTTCATGAACTGCGTCGAGTCGATTTCTTTATCTCGCACGAAGCACTGCACTTGGACTACGAACGGGCAATGATGCGGCCAAGTGTGCGCGACGGTTCGTGGTACAACATGAGTACCCACATGCCATGGATCGGCGAACGGACCCGCAGCATCGACGAAGCTCATCTGGAGATGTTCCGAGGAGTCCAAAATCCGCTGGGCATCAAGATCGGACCGACGATTTCTCCCGATCAGGTGGTGGATCTACTGCGATTGGTTAATCCGGAGAACCAGCCGGGACGAATTACCTTGATACATCGAATGGGCAAGGAAAAGGTGACAGCCGTGTTGCCAGCCATCGTCGAGGCGGTGCAGCGAGAGCAATTGCGAGTGCTTTGGGCATGCGATCCGATGCACGGTAACACAGTTTCCGTTTCGACAGGACAAAAGACTAG
>DAIRSD010000332.1:0-5445 GCA_036804625.1 Aureliella sp.
CCCCAGCGTGCCCCCTCGACACTGTCCCCAGGGTGCCCTAATTGCTTCCCCAGGGTGCCCTAATTGAAAGCGGGACCACTTCAGTAAGTCATACTGAATATGCCGGAAAGAAATGGATACTCAGTAGGTCATGGGAGTCTGGAACACGAATTGCCGCTAGTCGAAGCTAATTCATGCCGGACACTTGGTACCTTGGCAAGTTCATGAAGCAACTATTCATTTGTAGTAATCAGCGACGACTAGTGTTCCCACTCACGCAACGCGAGAGTGGCAGTAGGTGCTTGACACCAATCAATAAACTTCAGAATTGAATACCTAAATTCATTGGCCCTGCTTAGCCTAGCCTACAAATTGCGTGAACAGTTAACAACTGTCCACCGGGTTTTCTGGCACGAATCGGCATATATTAGGCAACGATGAAATCACTTCCTTCTACCAAACACAATCCGTGATCAATGTGTTACAATCAGGCAACTCGGTTCCCAAGGGCGACTTTTGCCAAATATTTGTCGTCAATTATTGGGTTTGCTCAATCGTCAAGTATTTTCGATAGGTAGTAAAATGCAAAAAATGCACTGGAGCTTGGCTATATTAACTGTCTTGGTGGGTTTCCATCGCGTGCTTGACGCTCAATACCTTCCAGCTGACCAATGGACCACTTGGCGCGGCGGCAATGATCGCCACGGTTCCACACAGGCTCTGGTCGCCCCTGGTACCACGCCCGCCTGGACCTATCAAGCGGCTGCACCACTTCGAGCAGCCTGGTCTACGGCGGCAGGGAAAGTCTACGAGCAGTTACTATTGGAAAACCGTCTAAACTACGACTCGGCGATTCATCCGATCGTGGTCGACGGCAAAGTTTATTTTGGTTCTTCGGTAGACCATCAGTTGCAGTGCCGAGAACTGGCGTCAGGAAAAACTTTGTGGTCGATGGTGGCTGATGGGCCCATTCGCTTAGCACCCACCTATTCCGACGGAAAAATATATTTAGGTGCCGACGACGGCTATGTCTACTGCGTTGACGCCACCAGCGGACAATTGATTTGGAAATTGCGCACGGGGCCAGCCGATGATCGTCTGATCGCGCGAGGCGAAATGATCTCTCGCTGGCCGGTTCGTACGGGCGTACTAGTGGACCAAGGATTGGCCTATTTCGGAGCAGGGATATTTCCGCACGAACGAGTCCTTCTGTACTGTGTTGATGCTAAGTCCGGTGCAACCGTATGGATGCAAGACCATTTGAGCGAATTGGATGCTGGTCGTACTGGCATTTCACCTCAAGGCTACTTTCTGGCCAATGAGCAACAATTGTTCGTACCGTCGGGACGCTCCCTGCCCATCGCCGTCAGTAAACAAAATGGCGAATTGATACACTCCAGAACTCATTCTTGGCGCTCCACAGCCGGCGGCGTTGTGGGCGGCTATCGCGCTCTCCTGGTCCAAGGACAGATGATCGCAAGCGGAGACCACAATTGGCTTGCCATGGATCAAGGTACAGGTGAAGTGGGTTATGGATGGTTCGAAGGTGGCGAGTTGATCGTGCAGGGCAAAAATGCTTTCTCAGTCACTGGTAAGGAACTGATCAAAATGCGGCTGACAGAATACGCTGTCAACAGCCGCAAGCGACAGGAACTGAAGTTAAAGCTGCGAGACACCAGCCGATCAGCGATTCCACTAACCGACAAGGCGAAACAGAAACTGCAAGAGCAGTTGCAAGAAATTCAGAATCAGATCGACCAAATTGCAGACGTTGGTGTGGATTGGCGCACCGCCTGCGACTCGCGTTCAGCGTTATTGGCCACTGCGGATATGGTTTTTGTTGGAGGTATAGGACACGTTACCGGATATTCGCATCAAACTGGTCAGATGCAGTGGAAAGTTGATATTCCAGGCGAAGTTACCGGGCTGGTTGCTGTCCAAGGCTATCTTTTGGCAAGCAATGATCAAGGACAAATACTCGTCTTTGGATCGACAAGCGACTCGCCCAAGCACCAGCCCCCCGACTTGGCTGCCCAGCAGGACCGAGCAGGCTCAACAGATGCTAACGATGATATTTATGCTCAAGCTGCTGAGAGGATTATTCAATCTACCGGTATCCAACGCGGTTTCTGCCTGGTTCTAGATAATCAACAAGGTAGGTTGGCACAGGAACTTGCCATACGTACCAGCTTAAAGATCTATGCCGTTGACCGATCGGCGGAATCTGTTGCAGCGGCTCGACAGCGATTGCTGGCCGGTGGCCTTTATGGGCACCGAATCACAGTGCATCATTCGGAAGGTGAATTGCCCTATTCTAACTATTTTGCTGACCTGATCGTGTCCGATGCGCATGTCAGCGGTGGCCCGCTGCCCAACTACGAATCATTAGCTCGACACTTGAAACCGGTTGGTGGCAAGATCGCTCTACCGTTCATCTCTCAGGTCTCGGACGATTCATCGGCCAAGTCGCAGCGAATTCAATCTGCGGAGCGGTGGCTTTCCGAGTTTGGGCTGTCCGGCGAAAGCAATATCGAAAATGTGTCGGATGTGCTACTACTTAAACGTGGTCCATTGCCCGGTGCCGGCAGTTGGTCTCATCTTTACGGCACGCCCGCCAATACGGCGATCGGAAATGAAACCCGAGTGAAATCGGAGTTGGGAGTGTTATGGTATGGAGATCCAGGCCCAGGTGAAATGGTCAATCGGCATGATGGAGCGGTCGGTCCATTGGCAACTGGCGGAAGGCTGTTCGTGCAGGGCGACACATCGATTAGCGCATACGATGCTTATAACGGCACATTTCTCTGGAAGCAGGAAAATCCGAAGGCGATCCGAACAGGTGTGTTTCAAAATCAAAATCCCGGTAACCTAGCGGCTACCGAAGATCGATTATTTCATTTTATCCAAGACGAGTGCTTTGAACTGGATGCGGCCAGCGGCCAAATCGTCAGGATTCATAACCTGCCCCCCAGTAAGCAGGATGGCCAGCACCAATGGGGATATATGGCGATCGCCGAGGGGCATTTGATCGGCACTGCCACAGTCAGGGAAGAGGTCGATGAAAAGCTTAGGAGGCGGGGACGCTCAACCATCGATTCGACAGACATGCTGTTCGCTATCGAACTGGGATCTGGTATTCATGCCTGGGAGTATCAAGGTGCCAATATTTCTCACCACACGGTGGCCCTGGGGCCTGGTAAGGTATTTTTCATCGACAGTTCAATCAGCAGCCAGCAACGCGAAGAGATTCTGGCACAGGACAAGTCGCAAATCGCGCTGCTAGAAGGCGAAGAGAAGGAACTTGCGGAACGGCGAGCCAAAAAAGCGGACATTCGACGAGCTGTGGCGTTGGATCTGAAATCGGGCACCGAGCTTTGGGGCAATCCAGTCGATGTCACGGATTGCAGCGATATTGGGATTGGCGGCGGAAAACTGACTTTGATGTATCATGACGGAACTTTGATTCTGGGCGGTGCCAACGCCAATGGTCACTTCTGGGAGCAGTTCGTAACAGGCACTTTTAGCAGGAGGCGCCTAGTGGCATTGTCTGCCGATCAGGGTTACCAAAAGTGGGCCAAAGATGCCAATTACAAAGGGCGACCCATCGTTATCGGCGACAAGGTGCTTGCCGAACCATGGTCGTTCTATCTACAGACCGGCGATCAACTGACTCGGGTACATCCAACCACAGGCCAGAAGGTGCCATGGAGTTTGATGCGGACGGGCCACCACTGCGGGATACTGACTGGCTGCGAGTCCGGACTGTTGATGTTCCGGTCAGGGGACACTGCTTTTTATGACCTGGAATCCGACTCAGGCACAAACCATTTCTCAGGACATAGGTTAGGCTGCTGGATCAACGCGATTCCCGCCAATGGACTGGTGATGATTCCAGAAGCAAGTGCGGGTTGCGTTTGTCAGTTTTCGATCGCTTCCACGATCGTATTGGAACCTAGACCACAGCAATACCGCTGGACAATTCACAGTGCGGTCGGTTCGTTGACTCCAGTGCAATCGATGGCAATCAATTTAGGTGCCCCTGGAGATCGTCGAGCCCTATGCGGCAAGTTTTGGCTATCCTATCCGCGCCGGGCTGCATACAAGGAGACTTCGCTGGGCGTCGACCTGAACTTGCAGCAGGCGCTTTCTGAATCGGGAAGATTCAAAAGCATCACCGAGTCGTTGGTCGCTCCATCCCGTGATGTTTTGCAGTGGGTGGCATCCTCTTGGGTTGAAGGACTCCAGCAGGTGACGCTTCCGTTGCTTGGCCCCAAAGACCAACCGGCCCAGTATCAAGTCAAACTGATTCTCAGCGGCACTACAGACCAAGACACCGTATCCGCCGGAGTTGATCCGCTTAACAGCAGCAAGTTAAGTATCCTGGCTAACGGTCAGTTGTCTGAAGGGGAAATTCTGGTCCCTGTCAGCGCTGAAAATAATCCTGCAACAAAGATTGTGGAATTAGGACCCTATTCGGTTAAGGATAACTTGACCCTAGACTTCCAAGTTCAGCAAGGTGGCTTTAGATTGCACGGAATCGAGGTGTCTCGACTGGGCGACTAGATAAAGTTTGCGTTGTGATACACGTCCTGAACATCGTCACAGTCATTCAGCATGCCAATGAACTTGTCAAATAACGGCCGGTCCTCTGGGCTGATGTCCACGCGAGCGGTTGGAATAAATGCGATTTCTTCGACTTCAAGCGAGATTGCCGGAAACGCTTCAAGTAGTGCTGTCTTCGTCTTGTTCGACTGGACAGGTGGCGTGAAAACGGTCACCAGGCCCTCCTCGCTTTCCATATCCGACACATCCACATCGGCTGATAGCAAAGCTTCCAAGACAGCGTCACCTTCGATATTTCGGAACGAGAAAATAGCTAAGTGATCAAAGCTGTGAATGACCGATCCGGGAGCGCCCATTTTAGAATTGGTTTTGGTGAAGCAGTTTCTCACGTCGGTAATGGTTCGATTATTGTTGTCGGTTAAGCAATCTACGATCACGGCGCAGCTGCCCGGCCCATACCCTTCGTACCGAAGCGAGACAAAGTCCTCGCCGCCAAGACCGCTTGCTTTTTCGATCGCTTTTTCAATCACATGTCCCGGCACCTGTTCGCGTTTGGCTTTTTCGATCAGACCACGCAGCACCAAATTGGCCGAGGGGTCAGCACCGCCGTTTTTGGCAGCAACGTAAAGCTGCTTGCCATACTTCGAGTAAAGTTTGGACTTTTGTCCGGCAGTCTTGGCCATGGACACCTTACGAACTTCAAATGCACGTCCCATATTTCTATTTCCTCGGCTTGTGTCGTTGAATCGGTGTGGCCAACCCATACGTTAGATTCCATGGGTCAACCGGCGGTCATAGTCGAAGGATGTGAACCGCCAAGGTGGGCTAATCTAACCGATTTGCTAGATTTTGACATCCAGAAATGTATTCCTAAACGGATACTATTTCGAACCATGTTGTTGG
>DAIRSD010000333.1:0-5436 GCA_036804625.1 Aureliella sp.
AAGATTTTACCCCGCTTGAATTGAGTTAGCGTATTTCAGCGCGAAGCATCACGATAAATCATAAAGGTTTCACGTCGCCGCAGGAAATCCGAGACGCCTTGCCTTGCGACATCCAGTAGTTCGCCTGGAGTTCGCCCCGCCAAGATGGCATCGGCACACTGTTGGTTTCCAAGCAGACGATTTAGATTCTTTGTCTCCCACTGCAGGGGATGCTGCGAGCGAAGCGCCCAGGCGAGCGCCAGCCCCAACTGCAGGGGATCAAACTGCTCGCGATCCGTAATGAAGAACTCGATGCCTTGACAAAGCTCGCCGGCGAATTTACTGCTGGTGGGTGTGAATTCGATAGGTACAAAGCTGGTTCCTGGCAACTTCAAGCTGTGCATCGCGCTGACCACGGCTTGATGGTCGATCCAGGGAGCGCCCACGACTTGGAACGGTGTATCAGTGCCTCGGCCTACCGAGATATTTGTGAACTCCCAGATGCCAATACCTGGGTAAAGCAGAGCCTGAGTCAACGAACGCATGTTCGGGCTGGGGTTAGTCCAGATCAATCCTGTCTGATCGTAGAACTGATCGCGACTCCAGTGCTCACAGGGGATGACTTGCAATTCTAGTTTATCCAATTGCTTCTCCACTTGGATCATCTTTGCCAATTCCCCAACAGTCATGCCATGTCGCACAGGCATCGAGTGAAAGCCGACAAAAGATTCACTGCCTGCGTCCAGCATAGGACCAGCGGTAGCGACAGCTCCAATCGGGTTGGGCCGATCGAGTACCACAAACTTCTTGCCCAGTTCGTTAGCGGCACCCATCGCTTCTCCCATCGTAGAAATATAGGTGTAGAACCGACATCCCACATCTTGGATATCAAAAACTAACGTGTCCACGTTCTCACACATCTCGGCCGTTGGGCGACGCGTCTGTCCGTACAGACTAAAGATCTTCAGACCCGTCGCGGCATCCTTCGAATCACTGACCTTTTCGATATCCAGCTTGCCCTCAAATCCGTGTTCGGGACTAAACAGCGCCGTCAGTCGCACATCGGCAGACTTTGACATGGCATTGACGATGTTTTGGCCATCTCGCATCCGCCCTGTATGGTTGGTGATCAGCCCAATACGCTGCCCGGCCAACTGACGAAAACCATCGCGAACAAGAACATCGGCACCCGTCAGCGTCTGACCCTGCGACTGGCCAGCAGAGACCGACTCTGTTGTCGATTCAGACATCGCCCCAACTACCACATTCAGGATTTGGCCAGCCAATGGGTTGACCAGCCCTTTTCCATCCGGATGCACCCGATTGCTTAAAAAGATGAAGAAGAAATCTTTTTCTGGATCGATCCAAAAGACGTTTCCCGTAAATCCACCATGGCCGTAAGCCGAATCGGAAAGTAGATCACCACGATTGATCGAGTAGCCGGTGCGCTTATCCCAACTGAGGCCGCGGATTCCTGTGGACACGTTATAGGAACTCGTCATGCTGTGCACCGTGGCCGGGGCCAGTATTTTGGCTTCGCTCTGACCTGGCAATCTCAGCGTTCCTTGACCCAACATCATGCTGGCATAGCGTGCGAGATCTACGGCGGTTGAAAACATGCCTGCGTGCCCAGCAATTCCACCAAGCTCAAAGGCTCGAGGATCGTGAACCTGTCCCTGCATCCACTGGCCACCACGCTGCTCAGTAGGCGCACATCGCTGGATCAATGCCTCGCTTGGCCTGTAGGTCGTCTCGGTCATCCCCAGAGGTGCAAAGACGTGCTGCTGTGCGAACGCATCTAAATCCTGCCCGGATAACTTTTCGATCAGTCTACCCAAGACGATAAAATTGACATCTGAATACTTGAATGTCGTGCCAACTGGCGCGACCAGATCCAAATCGCAAATGCGCTGCCAAGCCACCTCTGGCCCCTGCAGGTAGTCCTCCAGCGGATTATCAGGTATCAGGCCGCTCTGATGAATCAACAAGTCTCGCACCGTGATCTTGTCTTTTCCATTGGCTGCGAACTCGGGAAAGTAGTCCACCACTTTTGCCGACAGACGCAAATGACCTTGCTCGATCAGCTTCATAATGCTTGTGCCAGTCGCCACTGGCTTGGTCACCGAAGCCATGTCGAAGACGGTGTCAACCGTCATCGGCTGCGTAGTCGGTTGCACTCGCTTGTTGCCAAAAGCCTGCAAGTAGCCGATCTCATTTCGCTTTCCAAAGCAGATGACACAACCCGGCATTTTCCCCTCGGCAATAGCCTGATTGACCAATTCGGTAACTCGCTTCAAGCTCTTGGTATCAAACCCCAACTCTTCAGCATATCGCTGCGTCATCGCGACCTGGGCTTCGGATACATCTGCGAGCGTCATCAGTAATAGGCCTACCAACAATGGCAACTTGCGGCCAGCGATTAATCCTAACAAAAGACATTGCATCACAACTAAACTCCACTCTGCAAAGGTTTTGAAATGCCCAACAGATCACACAGTACTATCGCTTTGCTTTGAATTTGGCACGACATAGGACAATGCAATAGCAAACAAAATCGTCGCCGATGCACCGATTAAGGAATACCAGGGCCAGGCAATTTTCCACTCCTGGCCAGCCATAATTGGCATCACAAACTGTACCAGCAGCAAAACGCATAAACCGAACACTGCACCTACTAAGGCTTCCGTCTGACCCACTCGTCGAGTCGCAATACCCAGGAAGAACATACCCAGTAGCAATCCTGAAGAATAGCCAGCGATGGCTAATGCACTAGACACCACCTGTTCGCTTAGTCGCGCAGCCAAGATGCCAACCGTCACCTGCACGACTCCGAACAGTAACGTTAATACCTGCGTGATCAAAAGAAGCTTGCGATGCGAGGGCACCGCTTTACAGGCTGGTAGGTAAAAATCGTTGATCACTGCAGTTGCAGAGGAATTCAGCGAGCTTGAGAGTGTCGACATGGCGGCGGCTAGAATGGCTGCTAACATCAATCCAGTCATGCCTGTGTTGTAGGGGAAATGGTTTACCAGAAAATGCACGTAGACTTCGTCGGGTTTTGCAAACTGCAGCGACGGTTCCGATTGTTGATAGAAGCAGGCTAGTTGAATGCCGACGAACAAGAAAATAGCGAACTGAATGAACACCACCAGACTAGAAATGACCACAGCTTTGCCCGCATCCGTTTGACTACGAGCGCTCAAATAGCGCTGGATCATCATCTGATCCGTACCATGGGTGCCCAATGTCAATGTAGCCCCTCCTAGAACGCCTTCCCAGATCGTGTAGGGACTGGTCAAAAGCCACTGCAGCCAGCCCTGGCCTGCCGCCGGGACCGCCTGGATGACTTGAAGTTTGTTGTTCTGCTGTGCGAATTCAAGAATCGTCGCCCAGCCCCCATCGATTTTCATGGTGAGCAAGATAATCGTTGCCAATCCGCCCGACATATAGATCAGCAGTTGAATACAGTCATTCCAGACAACCGATCGCATGCCTCCGACGTAGGTATACAACATGGTGATCGCACCGGTAGTCAGCGCACAAAGGTAGAAATCCCAGCCCAGCACCATATTGAGTACTAATGCGGCCAGGAACAGCCTGCGTCCATTGCCAAGATTTCGAGTGACCAAGAACAGGAGCGAGGCCGCGTGTGTGCTTCGTTGCCCAAATCGATCTCTTAGGACATGATAGGCGCTGGACAGTTGCCCTTTGAAAAAAAGTGGTAGTAGGATTGTGACAACCAGCAGTCTGCCCACAATGTAACCCATGGCCAGTTGCAGGAATTTGAGCCCTACCGGTCCGAAACCAAAGCCCGGTATACTTAGGACGGTGGCCGTGCTTGTCTCCGTAGCCACGATAGAACCCAAGATAGCCCACCAAGGTAAATTGCGGCCACCGAACATATAATCGTCAGCCGTTTGATTGCCTTTGCCAGTTCGGATGCCGATCCAAAGCACAACGGCGATGGAAGCCAACAGCACAATCACATCGACAATACCGATCGTCATAGGCAGTTACTTCTCTCGTCCAGCGAATCGATTCTAAGTAGGATAAAATGCAGAATCTTTGTCAAACGTCACTACGAATGCCGCCAAGAAACATACCGAGGACCTTCGAGGCAACTCGCACAATTCATCCCCAGGACTAACCCACCATGGAAACCCTACACCAACTTACCACGGAAAGCCATAACCCCAACTCGATTCAGCTCGACCAGCTTAGCGCTCTGCAGATTGCTGGGCTGATGAACCAGGAGGACTCGTTGGTTCCAGCAGCCGTCGGCAGGGAACTGGATTCCATTGCACAGGCTATTGAGTGGATTGCCGAGGCGTTTCGAAATGGCGGACGGCTATTATACATGGGTGCAGGCACTTCGGGGCGGCTGGGAGTGCTGGATGCTGCAGAATGTCCTCCAACTTTTAGCTCACAACCATCCATGGTAGTGGGCATCATCGCTGGCGGCCCAGCCGCTCTGACCACGGCAATCGAAGGTGCAGAAGATGATGCCAATCAAGGGGCTTTTGACCTAAAACAAGGCAATCTCAGCTCTAGCGACGTGTTAGTTGGAATCGCGACTAGCGGTCGGACGCCTTACGTCATCGGCGGATTGGACTATGCCAGGCAGATCGGTGCACGAACCATCGGACTCAGTTGCAACGCTAACTCGGATCTTCACCAACATGCAGACCTGATGATCACCCCGGTTGTTGGGCCCGAAGTACTCAGCGGCTCGACGCGGCTAAAAGCTGGCACAGCCACCAAATTGGTTCTCAACATGTTGACCACCGGTGCCATGGTGTTGATCGGAAAGACCTACGGTAATCGAATGGTGGACCTGCGAGCCACCAACCAAAAGTTGAGGATGCGAAGCCAACGCATGGTCAGTGAACTGACCGGGCTCGACGCGCCGCAAGCAGCCGAGATTTTGCAGAGGTGTTCTGGTGAGGTGAAAACGGCCATCGTCGCTGCGATTCGAAACGTTAGCGTAGATGAGGCCAGACAGTTACTGCAAGCCGCCAGTGGACAACTGCGCGGCGCGCTAGAGTAGCGCGCAGAGCAGAATTTCAAAGATGACCTAAAAATTGGCACTCCTCGCTAAACGCTGCTCTTCAAAAGCATTCAATCGTGAATCGATTGTAGTGTTGTGGGTTCAGCGAGAAGAGCCTAATGTTTCGAGCAACCCTTTTACTCTATCGCTGATCGTATGACCCGCAAGCAAACACTGCCGCCCATTCAAAATCATCTTTACCTGGGAGTCGACGGTGGCGGCACCAAAACTGTGGCTCATTTGGGCTTGGTGATGGACGGCTGTTTGCTAACACTCGGTTCTGGTCACTCTGGTCCCAGCAATCCCCGAGCGGTCGGCTTTCAGTTAGCCCAGAACAACATTCGCACGGCAATCATGGAAGCCTTCCAAGCGTCCGGCAAACCGCTTCAGCCGGTTGAGATGGCCTGTCT
>DAIRSD010000334.1:0-5432 GCA_036804625.1 Aureliella sp.
TGTCGATTTCCATTGCCGTCAGTGGATCTCGTAGCGTCTGCTGCTCGCACACCGTCAACTACCAGGCTCGATTCTGCAACGCCAGGACATATCCTGGAGCAAGTTCAATAGCCCGCTGGTAGTCTTGCAGCGCCTTATCAAACTGCTTCAACATTTGATAGTTGTAACCGCGATTGTTGTACGCGACCGCCGATTGAGGAGCCATTTGAATCACCTGCGAGAAGTCGACAACAGCGGCTTGGTGCTGCCCCATTTGGAATTTCACAAAACCGCGTCCGAGCCATGCGGACACATCTTTGTCGACCAGCGAGATTGCTTGGTCATAATCGCTTAATGCCTTATCCAGTTGCCCTAACAGTTTGTGCGCGACGGCTCGTTGCGAATAAAGCACGGGGTTCTCTGGGCGAATTTCCAAGGCCTGCGTGTAGTCATTGACCGCTGGCTCGTATTCGCCCAGTGCCATGTAGACACTGGCTCGGTTCATCATGGGTACTTCGTTCTTGGGATCCTTCTCGATAGCTTTAGAGAAATCAGCGATGGCTTTAGTCGAGTCGCCCATTGCGGAATGAAACAGTCCGCGACTGGCGTAGGCGTGAGATTCCTGATAACCCATCTCGATCGCTTTGTCAAAGTCTGCAAGCGCCGACTCGGCGCTTCCATTGGCCCAATGAGCGCTGGCACGCAACGTGTAGAGTCGACCTTCTTCGGGTGATTGCAAGATCAATTCATCGTAAACCGGTACTGCGTCAGGCAGTCGAACAGCGCTATCCTTGGCGATGACGCTTTTCTTGCCACCCAGAGTTTGTATGATGTAGTCCTTCTCTCGCTCGGTGATCACATGCAGCAGGTCGCCTTTCACGATATTGTCGATCACTTCGCCTTTTAATCTGACCGTCAGATCTATCTTGGCCACAATCGGATCTTGAGTCACCGGGCGACTGGCAACTGGCGCAGCGGGTGTCTCAGTTTTCGGCGACGCCTCACTTGTGGACGTAGATTGGCTATCAGGTTCAGACTCCGGTAAGGTGGTTGTGTTGGCGGTGGATGGGTCTTCTTGAGCCAACAAGCGACCGGCACCCATGCTGCCGGATGCGACAAGCGTCATCCAACAAACTGTGGTGATACTGGCCCGTATCACAAGAAAGATGCATGCGTGTGAAGATGAATAGGTGTTCATGTTCTAGACTAATTTAGGCGTAAGAATGACACTTCTCGCTAATCGCCACTGGCGACTCATGTGAAAAGCCGAGAGCAGGATGTATTTTCGTACTCGTTCTCAGCCCTAGGCGGCACTCTTAATCGTACTCGTAATCGAAAACTCAGGGGCTCGCGAGTACGAGTACCATTTCATCGAGTACGACTACGATTACGAGTTCCCTGCACAGGCTTCGGTGGAGTTCAGCGAAAATTGTTGTAAGAATCATCAAGTCAGAGATTAGCAGCGCGGCCCCATTTTACAGCGTTTGCATCTGAACTGCTAGCCAACCTGCAATTGGGACTCGACATGCCGAATCACATCCCGCACAGTCATTTGACGTATGCCATCCACCTTGGCATTTTCTTGCAGCCAAGACTCAACCGTCTTTTCCGCAGAAATCACAGTGCTGTGGCGTCGGCGGCCAAAGTAGTGTCCAATTTCATTGTAGGCGGCCGGTGTGTATTTGCGGGCTAGAAACATTGCCAACATACGAGGCTGGCTGATGGAGCGCATTTTGCTTTTGGATTGAAGGCAGTCTTGGTTGAGCCCAAAAAGTCCGCAGACCGCACGTTCAATATCGGACATTCGCACAACAGGTTGAGCGGACTGAATCAAATCGTAAAGCGCATTCCAACAGCGCTCCCAATCCAATGGTCCTGGATTAACCGACGATACCGCGAGTAGCCGATGCACGACTCCACGGATTAGACGCCCATCACCGGGAATTCGATCTGCAAGTTGTTCGATAACGTGGGCCTGTACCGAAACCCCAGCGTTTTGGGTGAGCTGTGTCAAAAGATTTGCACGAACGCCACGATCGAGCGACAGCACGGGCGCGACCAATCCACTGCGCAATCTGCCTTGCAATTCATCGCCTAGTCCATCCAGTTCTCCTAAACTGCGGTCAACGGATACCACCACCTGCTTACCTGCTCGAAGCAGATTGTCGATCGTATGACGCACTTCGGCCATCGTAGATCTTTTGCCAGCGAAAAACTGAAAATCATCCAGCAGCAATGCGTCTACATCGCGATACTTGCGTCGAAACATTGGCAACCCGCCACCACGCAGCGCTTCGGTAAAGTCGTTGGTAAACTGCTCACTAGTCATCCAAACCACACGGCGCAGCCGATTGATATTTCGCAAGCGCTGAGCCAAAGCGGCAAGCATCATCGATTTGCCGGTGCCAGTTGGCCCATGGATCACCAGCGGGGTCATTTTGCCTGGTTCTGCCGCGATCAGATTTAGCGCTGCGCAAGCCATTTGATTGGATTGCCCTGGCACGATTTGGGACCACACATCGATCGTCTGGCCAGTCTCTTGGGAAGCCGGTTCACTTTGGCCAGCCACACTTGTACCTGTTTCAGAAGTTCTGGCTGCGATCTTACCGGACTGTGTCGTGTTGCGCAGCGGGATTGTTGCATCAGTTTTCGACTCATCGACCGTTGAGACGCTTTCATGGTCGGTGCTCTGCTGACCGCATCGTTGGTCGTCTGCGCACACTTGATACTGAATTTGACACCGATTGTCTCCAGTGACTTCAAGTAGTGCGGCGGCGATTTCTTTGCCAAGCATTTTTTGACAGAGCTGCTGCGCAAATTCAGAGGTGAACCGCAGAGTTAAAGTGCCTTGATCAAAGCTCCACTGCGTCTGTCTAGCCAACCACAAATCGTATCTGGCCGAACCAACAGAACTGGCCAATGTGGATTGAACCCGGGAGATCATCTCCTTTGCTATCTGGTTCACCTCGTGTGCCATGCTCAAAGTGCACTCCTATCGGTCAAATCTTCGCGCAAGTCCTGCGCAAAGGGGTTCTCGTTTGACTCTCGTAGCAAACCTTGCCACGCTCCACTTGCGTTCCCAAGTGGGGGCGATTTTAGAATTGCTAGCATGTAAGTCAAACTGTTTTCTTGAGCCGATGTAAAAGCCACCTGAGGTTGCCACGAGAAACCTCACAATGTATTGGGTGAAGCCTAGGAATTGGCATCGGAAATCTTAACACAGATTCTTTCCTTCGAGTCATCCGGTACGTGGAAAAACTGTCAGTGAAATTCCCTCTGCCGGTAGACTAAACGCCTCAGAATCGCGTAACTCGTTATCTGGTAGGCAGTTGGAGACCTTGAGTTCCGCATGGCTTGTTTGAAGAAGTCGTTAAGGAATGTTTCGTCAGGACTTTGTCGCACGCCAAAGCTCTGGGAACCATTCCCAGGGCCTCGAATTTTTGGCTGCAACTTGTTAAGCTAACCGATCCAATTCGTGCAATTGATAATATTTGCCAGAACCGCACAGCCCAAGCAGTTACAGGAACCCAAATATGTTGCATCCAACCCATCGACCAATTTTCAGAAACCGATGGATGGTACAGGCTGTTTTCATATTGAATCTGATTTTCGCTGGTCAAATGGGGGCCGCCTTGATGGCTGGAGACTTCGATGTCTGGATCGGTACCGGTGGTCGTCCCAGCCAAGGCATCTACCACTGCATGCTGGATGACAATGGAGGGCTGTCGCAATCCAAATTGGTTGCCGAGATCAATTCGCCTGGCTTTCTGGCTCTTCATCCGTCGCTACCGCGCCTTTACGCGGTGGGCGGATTGGAAGGAAAACAGGTAGTTGCCGCTTACGAAGTAACCAGCACTGGACCTGATGCGGGACTGCAATTTGTCAATTCACTGGAAATAGGCGATGGCGGCGCGACTCATCTGGCTCTGTCTCGCGACGGCCTGATGTTGTTGACGGCGCAGTACGGTGGCGGTTCCGTGGCCGCATTCCAGTTGGATGCGCGTGGTAATCTTCAGCGCCGCACCGAGCTGATTGAGCATCGCGGAGGCAGCGGTGTGGTTGCCGATCGTCAGAAGTCCCCTCATCCACATTGGACTGGTTTCTCACCCGATCAGCGATTTGCGCTAGTTCCTGATTTGGGGCTGGATCAAGTTGTCATCTACCGTGCAGATACTGCCAGCGCCAAACTGCAATCCCACGGCGTCGGCCAGTTACCCGCTGGCGCGGGTCCTAGGCACCTAAAATTTCATCCCAATGGAAAATGGATCTACGTGGTCAACGAACTCGATCTGACCGTTTCCTTTTTTGACTGGAACGCAACGGACGGAGCAATGACCATTCGTCAAACTTTACCCAGCGTAGCTGCGGATCATTTAGGCCGACTGAAACAGAAGAGCTGCTCGGAAATAAGAATTCACCCCAATGGGCGATTCGTTTACTCAGCCAATCGAGGCCATGACAGCATCACCGCATTTGCCATCGCAGACGACGGGACTATGAAAGAGATCCAAAACGAATCGGTTCGCGGCGCAACGCCGCGCAATTTCAACATCGATCCTGCAGGCCGATATTTGTTAGCTGCCGGCCAAGATTCGCACACCCTGGCAAGTTTTTTGGTAGACCCAGTCAGCGGTCTGTTGAGCTATACGCACAGTGTGATTTCTACCCCGTCCCCTATTTGCGTCTTATTCCAACCTGAATAAGCCGATTCTTGTTCCACCTCCAAACAATTGCGTGCGCTGACGACTAATCCGAAACAGCCCAGAAGCAAACAGTTTTCAATGCTAGAGAACGAAACCTCATGAAAAGCCAACTGAATCAGATGCACACCGGTGATGCACAGTGATAACAGCCCCAATCGACGGACCCAAGGTGCAGCCGACACATGACGATACAGTTCCCAAGATTGCCTGACAAAGGCGGTGAGCATCATCAAGTAGAGTGCCAAGCCGACGATTCCCAGGTCCACCAACAAGCTCAAAAAACTGTTGTGATGCACGTAGCCTCGGATCGACTCCAATCGAATATTTGTGCTTCGGTCTGACAGGAACTGACGATTGGCCGCATTAAATTGATTGAATCCGAAACCTGCTATGGGACGTTCCTTGAACATTTGTAGCGAAACATAGGCAAAGGCTGCACGCATGTAAGTGCTCTCCCGCGTCTCCTCAGCCGAATACTCCCGTTTGAAAGCGACTAGGTGCGGGCCTACCACCACGGCCAGCAGCAGCGCCGCCAATCCCCCGCCGACGACCATCGTTCGACGCGCCGCTCCTTGCAAACAAAACACGACCAGCGCCGCCAGGATCAGCACTAAACCCAACCAAATACTTCGAGTGTAAGTAAAAAACACTGCACCCCAAAATACCGGGATCGAGGCCGCCACGAATAGCCAACGTGATTTGGAGACTGGACTGAGCCGCAAGCAGGTTGCAACGATACAGCTCCAGCAT